>JAYSSO010000071.1:0-8823 GCA_043720495.1 Candidatus Lloydbacteria bacterium
CTCGTTCGCTCCATTACATCGGACCTTTTGTGAATATTGGACCCATGCCACCGAGGGCTGAACAGGAGACCACCTACACGGTGGTATGGAGCATTGTGAATAGTTCAAACAATATTTCGAACGCACGCGTTCGCGGGGTACTGCCTCCCTATGTGGGGTGGTACGGCTCAGTGTCGCCGGCTAAAGAAAAAATTTCGTTTATCAAGAGCACGAATGAAATAGTTTGGGAGCCGGGGAATATTCCGGCCGGCACTGGACTTGGGAGCACTCCTCCAAAAGAGGTTGCGTTTCAGATTACGCTCACTCCAAGCCTCTCTCAGTTGAAAACCTCACCGGAGTTTATCCCAAACCAACTTTTCACCGCAGTCGATTCGTTTACCAATACCGAAATTACATTAAGAGGAAGGGAGGTTTCGACATACCTTTCGACGGATCCCAAAGCCCCGTACAATTCACAGACAGTTGTTCCTTAGTAAAAGGTCGTGTAGCATGTGGTAATCATGGCTGAAAAGAAAGAGACAAACGAAAAAATGGAAGCAATAATAGCGCTCTGCAAGCGTCGTGGCTTTGTTTACCAAGGCTCCGAGATTTATGGAGGACTCGCGGGTACATGGGACTACGGGCCACTCGGTGTTGCGCTCAAAAAAAACATCGAAAATCTTTGGTGGAAAATGTTCATCGACGACCGTGAGGATATGTACGGTATGGACGCGGCAATACTAATGAATTCCAAAGCATGGATTGCCTCCGGACACGTGGGTGGATTTTCTGATCCGCTCGTGGAGTGCACCAAATGCAAGCGTCGTTTTCGGTCTGACCACTTGGCGGATAAAACAAAATGTCCCGAATGTGGCGGCGCGCTCGGCGAAGAGCGTCAATTTAATATGATGTTTAAGACCTCGATGGGCGCAATGGAAGATGCGGGAAGCGTCGTGTACCTTCGCCCCGAGACCGCTGGTGGCATGTTTGTGAATTACAAGAACGTAGTTGATTCCTTTCACCCCAAACTCCCATTCGGTTTGGCGCAGATCGGCAAAGCATTCCGCAACGAGATCGCGGCGCGTGACTTTATCTTCCGTGTTCGCGAGCTCGAGGCAATGGAAGTCGAATATTTTGTGCATCCCGATACTTGGAAAGAGCATTTTGAAGCGTGGCGTCTCCGTATGTGGGATTTTATTGCCGCGCTCGGTATCGACAAGTCTCATGTGCATGAACTCGAGGTGGGCGACGGTGATCGTGCACATTATTCGAAGCGCACAATTGATTTTGAATTTGACTTTCCATTCGGACGTAAGGAACTTTACGGTCTCGCATATCGAGGGGATTTTGATCTCAAGGTGCACCAAGAGGGGAGTAAGGTCAATCTCGAATATTTTGACGAAGAAACCAAAGAAAAATTCCTCCCGCATGTCGTTGAGCCTGCACTTGGCGTGGGGCGCACCTTTCTTGCAGTACTCAGTGAGGCGTACACAGTGGATGAAATGGGTGGAGAAAAGCGCGTCTATCTTAAGTTTAAGCCTGACATCGCGCCCATCCGTGTTGCAGTATTTCCTCTCCTTAAAAACAAACCCGAGCTCGTGGCGAAGGCGCGTGAAGTGTATGCAGCGCTCAAAAAAGAATTTGGTCACGTCTTGTTTGACGACAACGGCAATATTGGCAAGCGCTATCGTCGGCAAGATGAAATAGGGACTCCGTGGTGCGTGACTATAGATTTTGACACCCTTGGAGTTGAAAAGCCTGAACACAAGGACACCGTCACACTTCGCAATCGCGACACCGGCGCCCAAGAACGTATAGCCCTCGCTGATCTTTCAACAAAACTTAAGTAATCTCCACTTTCCTAAATATGCCTTGTTATTATTGTTTCACTCCCGTGAGGGGGAGGCTGGTCAACACCTGGGAATAGAATGGTAAATTGCACCAAACTCGAATTATAGAAAAACTCCCCGCATGCTAAGGCCCCGTCCATTAATAAAATTGCTATAATAATGGACGTGGCACAAAGGACCGTCATCACCAAAACTCAGAAGTTATTGGTGGACGAGTCCTAAGCTGTACCCATGTTCAGCCAAACCGCTCAAAAATTTCACGCATTACGGCGACCAGTGAAAGCCATGCTCTACTTGCACTGGATTTACGGCATGGTGGGCGCACTCACGAGTACGTTCGTACAGATTTTTCTCTATCGTCAGTTTGACAGCCTTTCCTTCAATATTCTCACCCTGATGCTGTATTTTATTGGCTGTGCACTTGGGTTTAGCCTCGTGGGCGCACTCATTGCATATCTGCGCGGAAATATGAAGTGGGGGTATCTCTCTGCTTTTTTTGTGCTCTGTGCGAGTTTCCCTCTTCTTTTCGGAGAAGTGAGTCGCGGTGATGCACTTTTGTTCATGTTTGCAAATGGTTTTGGTCTCGGGCTGTATTGGGTGACGCTCCACACCTTTGAGCTTACCGAAACAAAAAACCAGGAGCGTGATTATTATTCCTCAGTACTTTCTGCGGGAGACCAGCTTATTGATTTTGTGGCGCCGGCACTTGCGGCACTCCTTTTTTATATTTCCGTCGACGTGTTCAATTGGAACGCATTTACACTGCTATTCATGGTATCCCCACTGCTCTATCTTGCGGGTTTGCCCCTGTTTCGTCATGTGCGTGACTATCGACCCTATCCAATTGAGCGCGCAGATGTGAATCATTTTTTTAAGGACAGGAAGAATCGCTTTGCACAAGTATATTTATTTGCGGGGTCTGCAAACTTTGCATTTGCTCGCATGGTGCTTCCCGTTGTGGCAATAATATTTCTTGTAAGTGAAACAACTGTCGGAGTATGGAATGCGGGTTTTGCGCTTATTTCTATCATCACTCTCGTGTGGCTTTCCAAACATCGTCATGTGGGAAATCGCCTCCGTTTTCTCTTTCTGACTTCACTGGCGAGCGTCATAGTAACACTCTTTTTTGTAATACGTCTCGACATCGTCGCATTCATTATTTTCTCTTTATTTTCTGTCGTTATTAAACCACTTCAACGAGTGTCAGCACACGTCATTGATCTGGAGACCATGGAGACATTGGGTCGAGAGGGGAGAGATTTCTTCCCCACAATGATTTTACGCGATGCTGTTTTTGGAGTTTGGCGAGTATGTTCACTTTTCCTGCTCTGGCTTCTCCTCACCGTTTTTACTACTCCTCTAGCCGGCGTACGTATTGGACTTGTGGGCCTCGCAGTCTCAACCGCGCTAATGTATTTTGGTGCAACGCTTTTGTACAAAAAGCACTAGCAGTCATCTTGCGAGAATCTTGCAACTGGGATACGATTTTAGACCAGATGTAAGCGTTCATAAACAAAGATGTCCCCTATGTTATAATGCGACAATGAAAAAACCGACCATCAAAAAGCTTGAAAATGGCATGAAGGTACTGTTGGTGCCTATGGGCGATCAGCGTACGGCTACCGTCTTAGTACTTGTGGAAACAGGTTCCAAATATGAGACCAAAGAAAAGAACGGCATTTCACATTTTCTCGAACACATGTGCTTCAAGGGGACGACGAATCGCCCCAATCAACTGGTCATTAGTCGTGAGCTCGACAGCATGGGTGCGGAATACAATGCATTCACGGGGCATGAATATACTGGTTATTATGCAAAAGTTGCGGCCACTCATTTACCGAACGCACTCGATCTCATTTCAGATGTGTACTGTAACTCGCTCTTTAAGGAAGAGGACATCGAACAAGAAAAAGGAGCAATTGTTGGTGAGATAGATATGTATGAAGATATGCCGATGCGCAAAGTAGGTGACCTTTTTATGAAACTCGTTTATGGAGATCAGCCAGCGGGCTGGGAAATCTCCGGTCCAAAAGAACTCGTAACAACTTTTACTCGTGCTGACTTTCTTGCATATCGTGCCATGCACTATGTCCCGTCCGCAACGACGGTTGTTGTTGCGGGAGAGTTCAATAGCCGCATAGTCACTTCGCTCATCAAGAAGCAATTTGCGGGCCTCGATAAACAAAAGAAATTTGGTAAAGCAAAGATTGATGATACGCAAGTTGGGCCTCGAACTATTCTTAAATACAAGGAATCCGACCAGACGCACCTCATCGTCGGGGTGCGCAGTTACCCACTCATGCACAAGGATTACCCGGTACTCGGGGTCATGGCGGCAGTGCTGGGTGGCGGCATGAGCTCGCGTTTATTTCAAAAAGTGCGCACAGAAATGGGTCTCGGGTATTATGTTCGAGCCGCAAATGATTCTTTTACCGACCATGGGATGTTTGCTGCCTCAGCGGGAGTGGTGAATAATCGCGCAGAGGAGGCAGTAGAAGCAATGCTTGCGGAATTCAAGCGCCTAAAAACTGATGCAGTTCCGGCAGTAGAACTAAAAAAAGTAAAAGATATGATGGCTGGGAGACTCATGCTTGGCCTCGAATCATCTGATGAAATAGCTGAGTTTTTTGGATTTCAAGAGGTGCTCAGGAGGCAACTCTCCACTCCCGAAGACCTACTGTTGCGACTGAATAAGGTAACATCAAAAGACATTATGCGCGTCGCAAAAGCGATATTCAGAACAGAGAAACTCAACCTCGCACTCATAGGCCCGTGGAAAGATGATAAAAGATTTCTTAAAATTCTTAAGCTCTAATTAGGTTTTTTTGCGCAGCGACGGCCTCCCTGCAGAAATTATATACTTCGTACCCACCATTCGCTACTCCCCACTCCCTTGTGTTATGATTGGCTCATGAAGATGCCTCTAGATAAGGAAATTGACATCCACATAACGACGGGAACAATTATTCGCACCATTGCAATTGTCGCTCTTGTTGCGCTATTGTGGTTTTTGCGCGATATCATTCTCATTGTTATTACTGCAATTGTGCTCGCATCGGCAGTAGAGCCCGCAGTAACTTTCGTGGTAAGACAAAAAATTCCGCTACTCAACTACAACGCCCCAAGACTTTTAGCCCTTGTCTTGGTATACGGTTTCGGAGCGTTTTCTACTATTGGACTCGTGTACATTTTTGTACCCGCAATTATCACTGATGTAGCGGATGTCGTGCGCATGCTCCCTGGGACATTCGACCTCCCGCTTACTGGCCTCACTGGTGACACCTCTACAACTGGCTCGCTCGTCTCGCGAGCAATTGCTCCACAAGCCATGGAACTAAATCAAGGCTTATTTGAGAGTGCGAATATTCTCGATATTTTTAAGGTGGGAATTCAAAATGGAAATGCACTAAAATCGGTTAGCGTTTTCTTCGGTGGTTTGTTGTCGTTTGTGCTCGTCGTTGTCCTGTCGTTCTACCTCTCTTCTCAAGAGCGAGGCATCGAAAATTTTTTACGGCTCATCTCACCCGTCAAATCACGTTCCTACATTGTTGATCTTTGGAAAAGATCTCAGGCAAAAATTGGATTGTGGGCACAGGGACAGCTTATGCTCGGGGTAGTAGTCGGCGTATTGGTATTTCTCATACTGACAATGCTTGGTATCCCATCCGCTCTTTTTCTCGCTACTATCGCAATGACCTTTGAGCTGATTCCAGTTTTTGGACCGATTCTTGCCGCGGTTCCTGCTGTAGCACTCGCATTTTTGAACGGCATCAATCCGCTCGCGCACTCCCTCGCGGTTGCTCCGGGTGTGAACTCTGCGCTGATTGTTGTTGCTGTCTATTTTTTTGTACAACAAATCGAAAGCCAAGTTATCTATCCGGTGGTTGTGCGCAAAATTGTTGGGATCCCTCCTGTCCTTGTTATCTTGGCACTTATTATAGGCGCAAAGATGGCAGGATTTCTTGGGATTATTATTTCAGTACCGGTGACGGCGGTACTGATGGAATTTTTGAATGACGTGGCCAAAGCACGCAAGATTTACGACGACCAGTAACACGTAATCATGGTAAACAAAAAAAATATCTACATAACGACAACCTTGCCGTACGTGAACGCAGACCCGCATGTTGGCTTTGCGATGGAAATAATAAGAGCAGATGCCCTTGCGCGTTACCATCGAGCAAAAGGAGACAATGTTTTTTTTAACACGGGCACCGACGAGCATGGCGCAAAAATTCATGAGGCGGCACTTCTGGACGGACTGCACACCCAAGCCTATGTTGATCGTTTTGCGCGAAGGTTCCACGACCTTAAGGGCCTGCTTAATCTTTCTGTCGACAATTTCATTCGCACCACTGACCCTCACCACATTAGTTCCGCAAAGGAATTTTGGAAACGCTGTGATGAACAGGGAGATATCTACAAAAAGCTATACAAAGTAAAGTATTGTATCGGTTGCGAACTGGAGAAAACAGATTCCGAGCTTGTAGAAGGAAAATGCCACCTGCACCCTAATCGCGACATAGAGCTTCGTGAAGAGGAAAATTATTTTTTTCGATTTTCCAAGTACGCACAACCACTGCTCGACCTCTATGCTGCGCAACCGGATATCGTTATCCCCGCCTTTCGACTCAATGAAACACGTGCATTTGTAGAGCGCGGACTCGAGGATTTTAGTATTTCCCGCCTTGCATCCAAAATGCCGTGGGGAGTTCCTGTTCCTGGTGACGAAGAGCATGTGATGTATGTGTGGTTCGACGCGCTCGTAAATTATATTTCTGCAATTGGCTGGCCCGATGACATGGAGCGATTCCACGCGTATTGGCCGGTCATACAGTATTGTGGAAAAGACAACAACCGCCAACAATCGGCAATGTGGCAGGCAATGCTCCTCTCCGCTAATCTTCCCTCGTCGAAACACATCATTATTGATGGGTTTATTACGAGTGGGGGAGTGAAGATGTCGAAATCACTCGGCAATGTCGTGAGTCCTTTCGATGTGATTTCTTTGTTCGCACCTGTAACAGAATTTCCTGAAGACGTTTTACGTTTTGTGCTTATGCACGATATCCCGTCTTTTGAGGATGGTGACCTTACCGTAGAGAGCATGAAAGCTAGCTACAGTGCACATTTGCAAAATGGTATTGGTAATCTGACGAGTCGCATCATGAAAATGGCGACGACCCATCTTTCGCTTCCAGTTGAAATTCATACGTTTACACACCCAAATGCTATCGACACTGCTTTTGAGGCCTTTGATGTGAAGAAGGCACTTGAGTGTGTCATGGGCGCGGTGCGAGAGCTCGATGCGTACATTCAAGAAACCGAACCGTTTAAGGTAATAAAGGTGGACGAAGATCGCGGTGGCGCACTTATAACCGAAATGGTTGAACGGCTTCATCGTATTGCTACGCTTCTAGCCCCCTTTCTCCCGCGCACTAGCGAAGAAATTTGTAGACTCATCACTTCCCACGAGATGCCCATAAAACCCCTCTTTAATAGGTTGCCATAAATGCCGAGGAGTATGAAAAAGGTATACAACAAACTTGTGCGTGACAAGATGATTGATATTTACAAACATGATGTTGCCAACAAAATTAGTGCGAGCGGGTATGTGGTCAAATATTTATCACGCGAAGAAACACTCGAGAAGCTAAAAGACAAATTACTTGAAGAGGCACAGGAAGTTTTTGATGCATACGGTGCGAGCGACAAAACACAGTTGAAAGAAGAGCTTGCGGATGTTATCGAAGTTATCGATGCCATTCTTTACCACAACGAGCTTTCACTTCCCGAAATACTTGCTATTCGTGATGCAAAAAAAGAGAAGAAGGGCGGATTTGAGAACGGGTTATTTTTGGAAAGTATAGATTATTTCGACAACGATGCCCGGAAAGCCTCTTTAAGGTAGGTTTGGTTAAAAACGCCAAGGTTCCACCTTGGATATTGTCCAAGGTGGAACCTTGGCGTACAATGACAACATGAATCGTCATATCGTATTTGCGGAGGGAGAATATTACCACGTTTATAATCGTGGGGTAGAAAAGAGGGATGTATTTATGGATGCGCATGATTATACGCGTTTTCAGCGCATGTTTTTTTATGCAAATAGTGACAGCCCCACTGTCTACAAGTTTCTTGGCGGAGATGCATTCAATAGTGACAAGCGTGGCGACCCTCAGTGTGCCATTGGTGCTTACGTGCTCATGCCAAATCATTTTCATATACTTATTCGTGCAACGAGTGACACAGGCATCAGTGAGTTTATGCGAAAACTGACTACTGGATACACAATGTTTTTTAATAAAAAATATGAGCGCGTCGGACCACTTTTCCAGGGGACCTTTAAAGCAGAGCACGTGACGAATGATGAATATTTAAAGTATCTTTTTGCGTACATCCACCTCAACCCCGTAAAGCTCATCGATCCTATGTGGAGAAAAAGTGGTATTAAGAATACTCGTGTGGCAAAAAAATACTTGAGTGAATACCGATACTCAAGTATGTCAGAGTGGCAAGGCAAACGGCGAGCTGAGTCACCAGTCATTTCCCCAGAGGTATTCCCTGAGTATTTTGAATCCCCAGATCAGTTTGACGAGTACATAAATGATTGGCTTAATTTCCAAGGTTCCACCTTGGAAAAATGAAACTATGACAAATCAATATTTTGACGTTCATTCTCATTTAAATGACTCGCGTTTTGAAGGAGATATGGCTGAGGTGCTCGTGCGCATGCGCGAGGCGAAGGTAGCTACTATTGTAGTTGGAACAGAAAGGAAAATGTCTGAGCGCGCGATTCTACTTGCTGAACAATATCCCGACATATGGGCAACCATCGGACAGCATCCAACCGATAAGCACAATGAGGTTTTTGACAACGCTTGGTATAAGGAAAAGATCACACACAAAAAAGTTGTCGCAATAGGAGAGTGCGGGCTTGACTACTACTGGCCAACCAACTCCGAATCGTACAAAAATTTTGGGAACATCGAAG
>JAYSSO010000072.1:0-8758 GCA_043720495.1 Candidatus Lloydbacteria bacterium
GCCTTTTTCCTGCTCGGGATGCAGATAGAGCGGGAGCGCCGAGAGATCGAAGTGGGTTGGTCCACCGGAGTACTCCTCATGTTTGTCCCAGCTGAGATCAACCCAGCTGTGGTAGACCGGCTTCACTGAGCGGTCAATGATGAGGAGGTTGCTTCCAACTGGAACGACTTGTGTTTCACCGCGAAGAAGGAGTCTCGCGCCCCCCACTCCGCCAACCTTGTTAAACACTGCCTCCACACTGACGTCTTCGACATGCAGATTGTACTTTGCCATTTCAAACCTTTCTTCAGCTGGTAGCTGAGAAACTCCTTGCTGCCCACGAGATGAGGGGCTGTAACCAAAGTGGTCATAGCAAGGAAATTTCGAAAAATTCTAAAAAAAAGGTCTCAAAACCTTTTTGCTATGACCATGATTCACGAATGAGCGTACGGAGACATCACATCATGAATCTACAAAATGCGCAAGTTTTTGGAAGCTTAGCTTCCAAAAACTCCGCAGACGAGCAATTATAATCCCGTGCTTGTGGCCACCGCGCTCAGGAGTGGAGTCTCCCCTTCGTTGTACGCACTAGGTGTGTATTTATTTGATGGATCCCACATCATCCACGAAGTGAGGCCAGCATCATAGGTGCCCTTCTTTTGCGCACGTACATCAGCCTCGGTGTACACTTTTCCATAATCAAAATCTTGAAGCCATGGGCGAAGTTTTTTTGAATATTTCCCCGTCGGAACGAATTCTGGAGTTGAGGTTGATTTCACAAATCCTGCCTCCTTGGCCTCAAGTGCATCGGCGCGCGTCACCGCACTTTTCATCACAAAGTGTATAAGCTCGTAGGGCACATTGTTGGGATCTTTCCAGCCGTTAAAGTTCGGAGGATAGTGCGACGGATAGACCATTGGAGCGACATAATCAAAATTCCGTAGCGCATCTTCAAGTATCTGCCCAATATTGAGGTCATCGGTGTTTGTGGTGGTCATTCCAAAAATATCTGCGGAAATAGGAATTCCTGCCTTCCGCATTTCACGCCCAAGATACGTATAAAATTTATTCATCATTTCCGGCTTTGTGCTTGAGCCTGTGCGAGTATACTTTGCATCTGACATATTTCCGTCAGAAGGAAAACGAATGTAGTCGTAATTAATTTCATCAAACCCGACAGCGTATGAAAGTTTCCCAAGCGTAACCATGTGCTCCCAGTACTCTATCGCTCCCGGGTCAATGAATGATATCCCCTTTTTGTCTTTCCAAATTCCCCCATCGGACTTGCGCTTCACTGCGGAATCTGGATGAGTGAGCGGATACGTCTTGTCCTGCATGACGGTGACTCGACCAATAACGTAGATATTTTTCTCATGTAATTCAGCAATAAATTCCTTCATATCCGCAACAGAGCAACCGTTTGTATTTAACAAAAAAAGTGACGAGCCAGTATCGAATGAGAGCATTCCAGAAAAATCCTTAATATCAATAATGATTGCATTCATCTCGGTGCGCTCGATAAGTTTTACGAGAGGAGCGCGCAGTTTTGGGCCACTTGCAATACAACTGGTCATATATGCGGCGCGCACCACGAGTGGAGGCTTAATGTGCGTTACCAGAAAAGGCGGGGGTTCATATGACTTCAGTGGAGTCGTATTTGTTGCGGTAATTCCACTCACCGCCACTCCCGCACCTGACTGGTACTCTACGACTTCGCTACCTGTCCACACGAGCGCAAAAAGCACTACTCCCAGAAACAGAGGAAGTAAAATTTTCACAAACCCAGAAGACACATTAGGTGATCTCTTCATTCTCGGGAGGCACTATGGGGACTACGGATTCGACGACTAATTTTCTCTTTCGTTTTCGAACAACGGTCGTTTTCTTTTCAACCTCCATGTCCTCACCAAACGCATCCTGAGAAATCTCCTTGTCGACTGTTGTTACCCGCTCAATGTGTACCTGTGGAGTATCTTCAACTTCTGTTCGCTCAACATGGAGAATTTTAGGGCTCTCATCTGCTACCAAAATTTCCTGGCTTTCACCCTGGTCATCACTGTGGACGCGCGTGTCTTGATGGTGAATCTTCACACGACGTGAAAGTGCAACTAGAAAAACAAGCGACATGCCGAGTCCAGTCAAAATAAAAGTATCTATGTAATCAGGAAACCCCAAGTAAGGGTCGAGCGCCACAAGAAATCCAATAGTGATAATGATATTACGAAGCATGATAATTCTATTATAGCGCAGAGAATGAATCTATGCACCATGCACCACCACAACAAACTCCCCCCGGACGCGGTCGGGGTGGGTTTGATAATATGCTTTGACTTCGGTTGCTGTACCCAACACGTGCTCCTCGTGAATTTTCGTAATCTCGCGAGAAACCATAATCTGACGGGTGGTGGACAACACGCTTTGTAGTGAGTCGAGGCACTTTTCTATACGATGAGGAGACTCATAAAAAACTATTGTGCGCTTCGACGCTGCTATTTCTTTAAAAAGTGTCTCTCTCCCCTTTTTGTGGGGAAGGAATCCTAGAAAAAGGAACTCTGATGATGGAAATCCAGAGACAGACAAGGCAGAGAGGACCGCAGAAGCACCCGGGATGGGAACTATCTGCACGGCGTCGCCAAACTTTTTTCTCACTTGTGCAACAAGGAGGCATCCGGGGTCTGAAATAGTAGGAGTTCCTGCATCTGATACAAGTGCAAGATTTTTCCCTTCTCCAAGTAGTCCAAATATCTTGTCTACCTTAGAAAGCTTAGACTGAGCATGATAGCTCATAGTTGGCTTTACTATGTGATGCCTATCCAATAGTCGTTTCGTCATCCGCGTATCCTCGCAGAGGATAAGGTCCACCTCAGAGAGGATGCGCAGTGCGCGAAGCGTAATGTCTTCGAGATTCCCTATTGGTGTGGCAACAATATAGATGGTAGGCATCAAATTACTATATGCAAAACGGTGCAAACCGCAAATGCTTTTTTTCTAAATATTCAACATTGCGTAAAAAAATGGTCGCTTTGGGTCTGGAGAAGGGCCAAATTTGTTTCCCTCATTTACTGCAGGTGCGAAAGCGAGATAAATCGCTACCAAAATTCCAATCGGTCCAAGTAAGCCAAGTAGAGCCCACCATCCAGATAAGTTGATATCACGAAATCGCCTTGCCGTTCCCGCAATGCCCACCACTCCCACAATGAGTGAAATGATGAAGCCAATAATGGGTATGGAAGAAATAATTACGCCAACGAGAATGCAAAGAATAATAGCATAGCGATAGTTCATTACATCCAGACGTCCGTCAAAAAGTTTCTCTAAAGAAAACCCTCGAAGTTCCTCTTGTTTAGGGATTTTTTTCATAGAATCTAGGGCTGTGCTTACATGATCGTTCGAAGATTGAACAGTAGGTACTGTAGCTTCGGGGGCTGTTGTTGTTTTTGGGTTTTCAGTATCCATATTGTTGAAATTACTAAAAAATACTACTTCTCAGTTTTTATTATAGCACAAGCATAAAAACATATTATCATAATAATCTTTTATTCATGAGCATGGCGTGATGAGTTTTTGAAAGTGCAGTTTGACTGTGGCGGTCCCGTGATGCTAGCATTGTCTTGGTTTGTTCACCAAACAACGAGGTGCACATGAAAAATCGCACGGTCTATTTTGCCCATCCGATCAATACGTATGGAACCCCACTTGAGCGAACACTGCTCGAGCTCATCGCACAAAAGTGGAGGGGTGACACCATCATCAATCCAGGCGATGCCGAACACGAGAAAGTCTGCAAAAAGATCAAGGAGCATGACCCGAATGCCAACGTCATGGGCTACTTCACGGAACTCGTGAAAAAATGCGATGAAGTGGTGGTGCTTCCCTTTCCCGACGGAAAGTGGGGCAAGGGCGTCTACGCTGAGGCTGAGGCTGTACTCGATCTCAATGCGGGAAAATACGTATGGGCCATCGACCCGGTGACGCACGTCATTCGATTTGTCCCCGAACTCAAACCCGCACTCTGTCTGTCTGTCGAAGAAACACGCGCCCGTATCCGCAACCCCGACCGCACCGTTCGCCCGTACATATAAACCAAACGCCCTCACAAGAAGGGCGTTTTTCTATCGCGTTTTCTTTTTTATTGATGCCCTTATAAACGCATCAAAGAGAGGGTGGCTAGTGAGGGGACGGGCGGTGAATTCAGGGTGGAATTGGGTTCCGAGAAAAAATGGGTGCTTTGACTTGGGGAGCTCCGCTATTTCCATCAGCTTTTGGTCGGGAGAAATTCCGGAAAAAACGAGACCCGCTTTTTCGAGTAGGGGTACGTACTCCGGATTCACCTCATACCGATGTCGGTGACGCTCCTGCACCATTTCTTGCTTGTATGCCCCTCGGGCAACGGTGCCCTCTTTTAAATACGCCGGGTACACACCAAGACGCATTGAGCCACCATAGTCTCCTGCGTCCAGCTTGGCTTGCTGCTGTGGCATTATTGCGACGACGGGATACTTCGTTTTGGGGTCAATTTCTGTCGTAATTGCGCCCCGGAGTCCAAGAACATTGCGAGCATACTCTGCGACCATAAGTTGCATACCATAACAGAGTCCAAGGTAGGGAATTTTGTTCACCCGGCAATATTCGATAACGCGAAGTTTTCCTTCTATGCCACGCGCACCGAATCCGCCCGGCACGATAATTCCATCGTAGTTGTTAAGCTTTTTGAGCGACGCACGAGAGCCCTCAAAATCATCCGCTGTGAGCCACTCGATAACGGGCTTTCTGCCGGCATGGTATGCGGAATATTTTATCGCCTCAATGACGGAGAGATAAGAGTCTGCGAGCACGAAGTCGCCAGTCGCAAAATATTTTCCCACCACACCAATCTTCACCTCGCCTTTCGGGTGATCAACTTTTCGTACGAAACTTTTCCATGGTGCAAAGTCAGGCGGTCTTCTCGCTTTCAGCTTAAGTGTGCGCATGACAATTTCTGCAAGATGGTCTTTTTCAAAATTAAGCGGTACGTCATAGACACTGTCCACGTCGGGCGCAGAAATAACCTGTTCGACACGTATTCCCGAAGAAAGCGCTATCTTTTCCTTGCGCTTCGCGTCAATCGCGACCTCACCACGGGCAATAATGATATCGGGCTGAACTCCATAGGAATTCATCGTACGTACTGCGTATTGTGTAGGCTTCGTCTTCATTTCGCCAAGCTTTCCTGGGACCGGTAAATACGTAACCAGCACAAAGAGCACACTGTCGGGATTTGCCATTTGGAGCGTACGCGCGGCTTCGATGAACATGACGCTTTGATACTCGCCCAGCGTTCCGCCAATCTCCACAATGGTGATGTCTGATTTGTCTTTCTCTCCTGCCGCTTTAATGCGCCGAATAACTTCCTCAGGAATATGTGGGACGGGCTCCACGCACCTCCCCCCATAACCGAGGGCGCGCTCGCGGTCGATAACACTTTTGTACACGAGTCCACCGGTCATGTAGTTCTCGGAATTGAGGTCACGCCCAAGAAACCGCTCATAGGAACCCATGTCCTGGTCAGTCTCTAGTCCACTTTTCAGCACAAAGACTTCTCCGTGTTCGGTGGGATTCATCGTCCCTGCGTCAACGTTGAGATACGGGTCTATCTTGATGGGTGAAATCTTGAACCCTCTCGCTTGAAGCAAAAGCGCAATGGAAGAAGTGGCGACCCCCTTCCCCACTCCACTCATGACCCCCCCCACTACGAAAATGTATTTATGTGACTTTGGCATGCTGGGACCTAGGATTTTAAATATCTTCGCACTGCAAGAAACGACGATATAGCTCCCAGGAGGACTCCACCAGCAAGGAGGATGGAGAAAATTTCATTTAGATGAGCGAGGTAGTACTGAAACAGATCAATCCCGCCGTAAAAATTTTCTGTGGCGTCACGGAGCCACTGTGTCACCGGATAAAACAGCGAGGTTGCCATTATGGCAGCAACCATCCCGTACATCATGCCCTCTATAATAAACGGGCCACGGACGAATGAATTGTTTGCACCAACAAGTCGCATAATAGCTATCTCTTCCCGCGACACGTAAATTGCAAGACGAATTGTATTAAAGGTAATAACAATTGCAATAACAACCAGCGCAATCAAAATGGCGACTGATACACGCTTCACTCCAGTAGTGATAGACGTGAGTTTGTCTATGACCACTTTGTTTTTGCTATAATTTACGTTATAGACCAGGTTTGCACCCGCGCCCGCCGCCTCTTGCTCGGACTTTATGTGTTTCGCAATAGCTTCATATTGTGAGGTGTCCTTTGCGCGAATATTGAGTATGGCGCCCAGTGGATTGTCGACGAGCTCTTCGAGTGCTTGCGTCATGAGATAGTCGTTGCCGTGTCGCGTTTTGAAATTGTCGATTGCTTTTTCTCGAGAAATATACTCAACAGACTTTACTTCAGGAAGTGCCTCGAGATTCGACTTCATCGCATGGATATCTGTTTCAGTCACATCTGGATTAAAGTAAATGTTGATATCAACCTTACTTTTTATCTCCTCAAGTGATGAGTCCAAAAAAACTGACGCGAGGAGCGTCGAGCCTACAACAAAGAGCGCGATGGTCATCACAAAAATTGCCGAAAGTGAGACGAGCGCATTGCGCCAGAAATTGATAAATCCGGAACGTATGATACGGCGCGTACTGGTGAACATTCCCATGAATGTATTTTCGCATGATTTGCTGAGAAAAGCGAAGTGACAGTGTGATTAGTGCTAAAATGTTAAAAATTTTTAATTAAACAAGAAAAAACGCCCCACTGTGTGTTGCGTTTGGAATATTGTGGAATCTGCTCCGGCGAACATCGAGATGACCCTGCTTCACAGCAATCCGCTTGCATCCAAGCGGGCATGCCACAGAGTGACCTCATCGTTTCCCCTCAGGTTTCCCCTTGGGCGTATCCTTCCCTTCTGGGCCGGTCCAAGAACAGCTCCTGAAACAATCTACAAAACTATTCTTGCTACGTCAAGGTAGTGTTTCCGGAATCACATATGCTGGTATGAGCGTCTGTACGTTGGCCGAAATGGTACGACCAAGAGTCATAAATTCGATGAGGAAGTGAAATATAACTATTGTGATGGCAACAGCCAACACGAAAGAAAGCACTGCTACCCCAGCCCGTTTCCAGGTAATCCGCTCAAAAAGGTTTCTCATCAATCCCCCGCATCAATAAAACCTTCTTCTATATTACCCCCCCACCCACCCCCGTCAAGACGAGCATAAAAAAACACCGCTACCGAAGTTGGGTGTTCCTTGAGTGCACTACTTACTTGGTGGACTCTCCGCGTGCTTTGCAGAACTTTCGCGAGAATGCGAGTGCGCAACCGACAAGTCCGCCCGCCACGCCACAGAGGGTGGCATTACCGGCGACATACCCGATGGCAACGCCCATTGACGCACCAACGGCGCAAGCGATGCGACCATCGGAAATGGTAAACACGTAGGTCGCGATTGCGATATCGGCGACAAACCATACGCCCGCTAGAAGCCATTTCACAAGGTAATAGAGACAAGTAAACGGAAATGCGATCGGATTCCAAAACAATAAGATCTTTTTGGAAGTGGCGATATCCCGTGCAACGTCGCTAGGTGAGAACAGGTGCGTAATCCTCCTTGTCTCGTCACGGATCATAAGCATTACCAGGCACAAGATTACTAGCCCGGGCACGCTCAGGAACTTGAGCGAGGAAAGAAGGTCCCACCTCACTAAGTCAACTCCGGAAATGTGTAGATTGCCGAGCAAGACGAGCATGAGCAGGACATCAATCACAGTCACTGAGCATGCAACATTTAGCCAAATCATCCGCCTCACAAGGATTCCCGGAAGCGGCTCTCGCTTTTCCCTATTTGCCATCTTTCTCCATGTGGCAACACTTGCGAAGCGAATTCCACGCACTAACCCGATCGGATCATATCCGACCCAGCCCAAGAGGGCTCCGAGAAGCGGGGCAACCCACCAAAGCGCACCCCACTCAACTGCCAATAGTCCACACAGAAATGCCGAGCACGCCGAAACCACTGTTATCCGAAGTACCTTACTTTCCATCTTATCTCTCCTTCAAAGTACATGTCGAAATGACACACCAAATATAAACTATCACGAATCCGTTATTTGTCAACTTTTATCAAAAAAACTAAAACTTGATTCAGCGGAAGTTCAGATCTCGACGCATTCTTTAAGATTTTGGATGTGATACGAAGTTTTGAACTGAGACGATGTTCGCGGGGGTGTACTCATAGTACATCCCCCGAACTCGTCGAAGGAAAAACGAGTAGCACGCCAAAATTTTAGAGAATATACTTGCCGTGGGCGTCATCGCGGATAACTTTCCCATTCTCCATCGTAATCACCCGTCGTTTCAGAGAGTCGATAATCCCCTTATTATGTGTAGTCAAAATTATTGTGGTCCCCATGTCGTGAATTTTTTTGAGAATCTGAATAATGTCGTAGGTATTTACGGGGTCAAGGTTGCCAGTTGGCTCATCAGCAATAAGCACATCGGGCTGACTAATAATGGCGCGAGCAATCGCCACGCGTTGCTTCTCCCCACCAGACATCTCGCTTGGAAAATGAAGTGCCTTTGATGAAAGGTCGACGAGTTCAAGCACCTGTGGAACGTCGGAATGGATCTCTTCATCGGTGCGACCGGCGGCTTCCATTGCAAAGGCAATGTTTTCATATGCCGTCTTATTTGGTAGTAATCGAAAATCCTGGAACACCGTGCCAATCTTGCGACGATACT
>JAYSSO010000073.1:0-3348 GCA_043720495.1 Candidatus Lloydbacteria bacterium
AGTTCGTTACTTGCGTAGTGCTGATAATTATTTAATCAAACATTTACATGGTAGCAAAAAAAGTAGCGAAGAAGGTAGTCGCAAAAAAAGCGGCACCAAAGAAGGTCGCAGCGAAGGGAGCAGTAAAGAAAGTAAATTCGGCTTTCATGAAACCACTTACTGTTTCCCCCGAGCTTGCGCTCGTTGTGGGTAAGGGACCACTTCCTCGCTCAGAGGTTGTGAAGAAACTTTGGGTCTATATTAAGAAGCATGATCTTCAGGATCCGAAGAATAAACGCAACATAAACGGAGACGCAGCGCTCGTCGCTGTGTTCGGCGGAAAGAAGACCGTCAACATGTTTGAAATGACAAAGCTCGTCTCGAAGCACCTCTCGTAATTGGGATTCGCGTGCAAGCAAAAAACACCTAAGCGGGTGTTTTTTGTTCTCTATACTTTATTGAAAAAACATGTAGCATCATAATCAGTAGTTCACTTTTGGAGAGAACGATGAGCTTAAAAAAAGAGATGGAAGGGAAGTTCACCCCGGTTATCGTAAAAGTACTCCAATCAAACTATATTCCGACAGGAATGACTATTCGTATGAGAATTAACGATTTGTTTTTTACTGCGGATTGCGTAAGTCAGGAAATGCTCAATTCTGCCCGAAGCGACCCCTTGGTTGTGTCGGTGGAGGTATCATAAACAGTCTGAACAGCAGATTGGTGCACTAATGAGGGAAAAAACGGCTCACGCCGTTTTTGTTTTTTAGTTAACTCTTCACCTGGTCTTTCCTCATCTACGCAATTTATTAGGCTATATCTGGGTTTGCATACATAGTCCTTTCACTCAGTATTCATTGTCATTTTGTAAAATGAATGTAACGAGAAGTTAATCATATAAATTATAAAAATATGAAACACTATATTTGCACAGGCGGATGTCATATGGAGTCCAAGATGGAAGGAAAGTGTGAGGACGCTACATGCCCACAACACGGAATGTCGCTTAATCCTTGTGAGTGCACTGACGGTAAGCACTACGGACACGCTGAGGGGGAAAACGGGAAGAGTCAAGACAGCAAGAAAGAAAAAACCGGTGCGATGCCCGAAGCAGGAAAGAGTGGAACTGTTAAATAGTTGTCTACTGTCGAGTGGGGCCTCATTGGGGGGCACAGGCTTATCAAACACCCAGAACTGGGTGTTTGTCAGAAACACTTAATAATCATAAGATTTCTTTGTGCCGTATAAATGAGCAAGATGAGTTATAAGTCTTAACCACGTCATCATGAACAATAGAAACTGGGTTATTATCATTTCTGTAGCTGTACTACTTTTGGGTTTTGTATTCCTCAGTACAGTGGGAAAAGAAAATATCGAGAGTGGAGGCGCAACCAACATCGTAAATGTGCAAACACCAACAACTCCACCTGTCAGTTCTGGCACCTCAAGCACATCCGTTACTCAAACAACCACAGCGCCTACCTCAAAAACACTTGCATACGGCAGGGTGGTACTCAGAAGTGGCGAGAAGGCGCAGTTTCCTGGACTCGCTCTCCAGCTTGTCCGAGTATTTGACGAAAGTAGGTGTCCGGAAGGTGTCACCTGTGTCTGGGCCGGAACACTAAAGGCCGATGTGCGCACGGCTTCAGGCCTAGGCACGAGCACTCAAACGGTGGAGCTAGGAAGTACCATCACCATGGAAGCTGAGAATATTACTTTTCTTTCTGCAACTCCCTACCCAAAGGAGGGGAAAAGCATTACTGAAGGACAGTATCAACTCACATTTAATGTAACAAAGCGCCTCACTAGCATTACACCAACACCCACCTCCCCATCCTCAGCGCAGTCCGCCTGCTATACCGGTGGGTGTTCGGGTGAAGTTTGTTCTGACAGAAAAGACGTGGCATCAAATTGTATGTATCGCGAAGAATTTGCTTGTTATAAAACTGCAAAGTGCGAGCGCCAGGCGAATAAACAGTGTGGATGGACTGAAACTGCAACTCTGCGATCGTGTCTGCAGAGTCCTCCTAAAATGTAGAACGGAGTCTCCGGTTATATTGACGACTACGTGTTACTATAAGCATATGAATGAATTTACTAAACAGCATTGCGTCCCGTGCGAAGGTGGGGTGGCGCCCTTGTCTCAATCAGATGCGGAGGGAACAATGAAGCACATTCCCAACTGGGATCTTGCACTTGATGGGAAGAGTATTTCACGCGATTTAGTGTTTAAAGACTTTCGGGGGGCGATAGTGTTTGTAAACCAGGTCGCGGAAATTGCTGAAAAAGAAGGCCACCATCCAGACATGACTGTAAAATGGAATAAAGTGCGATTAGAGTGTTCAACCCACGCCATCGGTGGGCTATCAACGAATGATTTCATTCTCGCCACCAAGGTGGATGCAATTCAGTAATTTTTGTAAAAAGCGAGTGAGGCTACACCCACGTCTGCGTCAGTTTTCACCTGCTCAATCTGTGGGTAGAGGTAGCCTTCAAGAGAGAAAATGTTACATATGCTTATAGTAGCAAATGTAACTTCAAACGGAGTTGATAAAGAAAGAACCCCACCGAGGAGGCGGGGCTTCTGAATGGGGCTAGTTTTTGGGTTACTGCAACCCGAGCGCACGCTTCTCGTCGTCAGAGAGTTTGGCGAGCGCAGACTTCTTAAGCTCGAGTTCGGCAGTCTCTTCCTCGATCGACGTAACCGTCGCTCTGCGGTGGTTGTTTT
The DNA here is from genome assembly GCA_043720495.1 of Candidatus Lloydbacteria bacterium. Taxonomy (GTDB): domain Bacteria; phylum Patescibacteriota; class Minisyncoccia; order Phycocordibacterales; family UBA6899; genus MHLP01. Next base: position 2,708 of record JAYSSO010000073.1, read on the forward strand.
TGCCACCTGTGTTGTAGGTGACCGTCGCGGCGTCTTTGCACTTTGCGAGGAAAATCGGGTAGTGCTCGCCTGCGAGCTCCACCTTAGTTATCTTACAGCCCGAGGATTCAGCACTCCCCACCTCCGCGGTGGCTTTATAGCCACAGCCAGCGAGCGACAGAGCAATGATGACTGCAATGAACTTCCACATGTGAACTCCAGAAAAGTGTTGGTGAATCCAAATAAAGTATATAATTTATTTGTCATTTTGTCAATAAAGAAAATACCCCTATAAATAAGGGTATTTTCTTGAATGTGGAGATGGCGGGGGCGAACCCGCGTCCAGAAGAGAAGAGTGTAATGATCTACGTGCGTAGTTCGTCTATGAATTTTCGCACATCACCGGCTGGACAAACAGAACGATGATGCACTACTCCCTTAATTTTATTCCAAAGAGTCGGGTGCTCTCCGGCTTATCCTGAAAGAATGACACGAAGTACGGGCCTATCAGGCGTACTCCCGCTTCGCGCCGTCTACTTAAGCGTAGGCGAAAGCGAAATTGTTGGCCTTAAAGTAAGGCGTCGCAATTCCACCGGTGCTTTTCTTGGCACTTTCAAGTTGTTCGCGTGATTTACGAGACTACGAACATGCTCGGCACGCAC
>JAYSSO010000074.1:0-3344 GCA_043720495.1 Candidatus Lloydbacteria bacterium
ACCAAATACTGCATCCTTAATATCCTCTGTAAGCTGACCAATAAACTGATGCGCAATATTAAGCGAGAGTCCGTACTTGCGCGCCTCCGAAAGAATCGCAGAAATCGCAGGTGTCGTAATATTCTGAAACTCATCAACGTACAAATAAAAGTCGGGTAGCTGTTTGCCGTATGAGTCCACACGCGACATCGCGGCCATTAGAAACTTTCCGATGATGATGAGCCCGAGCAGGTTTGCGTTCATTTCGCCAAGTTTTCCCTTCGCAAGATTCACGAGCAAAATCTTTTTGGAGTCCATGATGTCACGGAAATTAAACGATGACTTCTCCTGAGAAATGATGGGGCGCATGATGTCGTTCTGGATGAACACATCAAACTTGTTGGTGATATACGGAATCATGTTTTGAAGCCCAGACTCGCCAGATGTTTTCATGGCAATCTCTCTCCAAAACTGCACGACAAGTGGGTTTTTACAGCGCGATAGTTTCAGGTTGCGAAAAACTGGATCTGCAAGTACGCGAGGGATATCGAGCAAGGTGTTACCACTCTCTGGGTCGTCCATCACGAGCATCGTGGCATTCCTAAAGTACTGTTCGAATGCTGGACCCATCGACTCGGGGGATGACGAATAAAGTTTCTTAAAGATAGAGAGCATTTCATTCACCACAAATATTTTTTGTTCGGGGTGTTCATTATCATACTCAAGCATGTTGAGTGCATATGGCCGAGGCATGTAGGACGGATCGAAGTAGATGACGTCATCGATACGATCGGGGGGAATCGCCGCGAGCACATCCTGCACATCCTTGCCGTGCGGGTCTATAAAACACGCACCATTCCCAGCTAGGATGTCCTGAATCACCATGTTTGTGAGAAACACCGACTTTCCAGTTCCAGTTTGCCCAATGGTATAGAGATGACGCAGTCGGTCTGGCTTTGCAAGTCTTATCTCGCGCGCCTCCCCGCGGTATTTATTAACACCGATAAGTGTCCCCTCCCCGGGAAGGTCAACAGGGGCAGGTGCATTTGCTGTTTTCACTGTCTTCAACTGAGGTGAATCCTGGCGCGAGAGGGTAATAGGAAAATGATAAATGGTCGCAATTTCCTTCAGATTGAGGATAAGCTGTTCGTCTTCATCCCGATGTCGAAACGTAAAGTTACGGAGGAGCTCCACGAGCTGAGATTTTTCTTTACGTACAAACCGAAGACCGTTCCCCTGCGCACTCGAGTATTGGCTAAACGACGCTTCAATCGATGAGAGAATTTCACTCGCACGCTCATGCGTTCCCGCAGATGCTACGATGCGCAGATTGACCCTTGCAAGACTAGCAGTCAATTTATCCTCGAGCATTTTGAGCGCCTTTTCTTTAAATTCGAGCGTAAAATTATCCACCTTTTGCTCTACTCCTTCTTTTTTCTTTGGAGTGGAGGAGAACAATCCAGACATGGTCTTCATGAGGTCCCCTGAGATTGAGAGAGGAATGTTCAGTGCTCCTTTGAGAGAATCGCCACTGTGAATTTTACCGATTGCATTTTTTATTTTTCCTGACACGTTTCCCGTATCCGGCACAATGACAAACTGAACCGCTGCACCCTCCCCATCGCGTGCGACCTTAGAAAAAGATGACAACAGCACCTTCATGGGATCGTTCTCCACATGTTCCATATCAGCAATGGGAAATGCAAAATTGCGTAAGTTCACTGCGGACGACGCGAGCGATACCCCGTGGTCGTTAAAAATATTATAGTCCCGATCAACAACCTCAATCTTCGCCTCCGGAAATGTACCGAAGAGTTGCTGTGCAAACTGCTCTTTCCGCTCATCTTTGACTGCAATATAAAAAATAACATCAGACGAGTAATTTGGCAGAGCCACCTCGATAGTAAAACCATCATGATTGCCTGCATGCTCTTTGTCTGCAGGAAGCATTCCCGCATAAAAACGTTGCATTAACTCCATTGCTTGCTTAAGCGTCGGGATTTTGTCGCCCGTCGCCTGTGGTAAGGTAATTTCGTAAACCGTTTTTTTCAAAATTTTCTCTATGCCCCTCTCCTTATCGAGACCAGGGATAAGTGCACCGGTTTTCACGTAATGAACGAGCACTCCATGAAAATCATCTTCGAGGTGAGGGCTACCGAGCTCCCGAACTACTTTCAGTGCATTCAATATTCCTTTTTCCGCAAGGAGACGATAAATTTCACGTATTTTCTCACGATGCGGTGCGGAATCGAGAAGCATCACTGCTTCTTCAAATTGCGGACTTTCGAGTATAAAATGTTCTGCAAGTTTTTCTTCGCGCGTCGATTGTCCGTAAGTGATAACTTCATGTGAAATAATACTCTCTGGTATCGCCGTCCTTCCCTCTTTGAAGTGCTCCTGTTCCGTATGCGCTACGCGTTCACGTAAATACTTTAGCTCCTCGTCAGGTGAGGAAAATTTCGGTAATTCTAATTGTCCACCAGGTTGCTCCATGCTCTCTCTATTATAGAGGAATCTGCACAAAATGGCACGAAATAGAAAATAATAAAATTTTGTGTAAAAAAAAGACCCCTGCTATGCAGAGGCCAGAAGAATCCAAAAAGAATCAAAGGAAACAAGGGCAGTCCGAAGTACCCAAGTTTCCAAGGACTACTCGTCGCAGAAGCAAAGGAGGCAGTGGCCGTCGTACCAGTCATTCTCGAAGTGGCCGAGGTCGAAATCGAAGCCGCCATCCGAGTCCGCGTGCACGCTGGGAACCCTGTGGTAGCCGTCCGTGTCTTGCCAGAGTGCTTCCTTCTCGTCGAGCGAGCAGTACCAGGATCCCTTGGGGAGCTCATGTCGCTTTTGTGCGAAGACAAGGGAGGCACCTTGAGCGCCAGTGAAGAACGCTTTTAGACTGCGGTAGACCGCGAGGCGATCTACCGCTGTTGTTCTCCCTGGGACCACTTGTTTGACCACCTTCACCTTGAACTTGCGTCCGGGGGTGAGCGGGGTCGTCACCTTGATGAAATTCGCATCAGTGACGGCGTCGTTGTAGAAGCAGAATTTTTTCTTGTTGTACGCCTTCTTGAACTTGGTCAGCTGAGTTGCGTGGACGTAGTCCGCGGGGACGGTGATGTCGATGGTTTTGAGGAGAATGAAGCGAGGGTCGAGCGAGATGGCACCTGAAAGGCGGTCGCGTTCTTCTCTCGGAAGGTTCTGCCACCACTCGACATGCGCGAGGGTGAGATGTCCGTTCCGAAATTTCTGGAGCATAAGGATTTAGGGACTTCTCCCCACCTTTAAATACGAAGGTATTGGTATTCTGTATCTATGGCGAAAAAAATGGGAAACAAAAAGAAGCACCTCAGTTATGAGGAGCGCTT
>JAYSSO010000075.1:0-1382 GCA_043720495.1 Candidatus Lloydbacteria bacterium
ATAGCCATTATTTTGATACTCAGAATCAATCTCGTAGTAAATATTGTTTCCAAAACTCTCTGGCATGCCAATACTGGGGGCCATTCGTGTGTGGCGAAGTTGCAACATGCCGATCTTCATACCACCTTCCATCAAATCAAATTGCGATGTGGGGCGAGGACCACTCGTACGCACATGGACTAATTCGAGGGGAGATTCAAAATTTTCCTGTTTCATGTGTTAAGTATAGCAAGTTTATGGGTAAAAAATTGCGGGCGAGACGGCTCGCCCGCGTTGTTCTTGTTGTGCTTTCCCTTCCGCGCATACGTCTTTTTGTTCTTGTGCGTACCGCCCGACTTTAACTTCTCTCTTGCCGCCATCGGGAGGCGCGGGATGAGGGTTTTTTCCCTAAATCCTCTCTGAGAGGATCGGGCGTCTGCCTTTGGCAGATTAGCAACCTTCTTCATGGCAATCTCCTTGGTTAAAAAACTCGAGTGATTATTAAATCATATGCGACCGCATATGATTTAATAATTTTGTTTTTTGCTCCACTTCTCTACAAGTATTCAAATCATTGCCATTCATGTTGGTGAGTGATTTGAATACTTGATAAAGATGGCGAGGAGGATTGTTCACTCGACTCGCCAATGCACCGATCACGCTCGGGCGGGGCGGTCTCTTGGACATAGCACAAGCGGTGTTTTCACCCACTTGTCATCAATGTATTCGTCAGGTGCCCTGACTTCTACAAAGATGTCTCCCAGACCAACTTCTTTGACCATTTTCTCGTCAAAGATTTGATACATGGGATAGCCGAATCCAAGAAGACTGAAGAACACCTGTTTATAGGATGTTCCAAAGACAGTGCGGAGCGCCCCTTCGCGAACAAAAATTGCGTAGTACATGATTGCTCCTCGCACCGTCTTTCGTTGCTCAATGTGAGTCGATCAAGAGGTGTGCCTAAGTTTTAGGATTGAGTGAGTGATGCATCACTCACTTAATCCTAAAACTTAGATGAAGCATTTCTCAAAGAACTTCTATAATTACCTTAAGTGTAGCGGTCGCTATGGTTAAGGTAATTCGGTTTTTATACTCTTTCGTCCTTTTGGACTCATCAGTCGAGATACGCATCTCGAGAGAGTCTCCTGCAAGGGTTTGATGCCTTGCAGGAGTTTCTTCCGTGCAACCACGTAGTCGGTCACCAGTAGGAAGTAACATTGCCTTTCGGCAACGCACAGAAGAGAGGATCAGTCATTCTGTGTAGTGTGGATGTTCGTTGCTCAACATCCTTCAGAGGTTTTCCCTCCCCCGGCATACTATCGTCCGGTGCCACGTGTCGAGTTTTGATCAACTCTGGAGGATATCGCTCTGCGCGCGACACACTGAGCCTCCACTCGTTTTTC
>JAYSSO010000076.1:0-3297 GCA_043720495.1 Candidatus Lloydbacteria bacterium
ATAATTCCAGAGCCAACGATTCTTTTCAATAGTGAACTTTTCAGTGAGTGCGACGGCGGACGCAATGGGAGCTGACGGATTTGTGGTCTCAGTAACTTCGACAACAGCGGCAGGCGAGGGTGTGACTGCACTTACTGCACTGGCCACCACTTCGACAGCAGGCAACTGCACTACGGAAATGGGCTCTTGCGAGCAAGACGCCAATGCCAAACACAAGATGGCAAAGAATGAAGCACAGAACTTACGGATGCTTTTCATGGCAACCTCCTTAAAAAGACTAAAAACTCTTCCCTGACTCTACTCGCTTCGGTCACGGGTGTCAAAACAAAACTCCGCCCTCTTGGGCGGAGTTTTGTAAACGCTTCAGGTGAAATTCACTTAGGACTCGTCCATCAATAGACCTCTTGCATAACCCCTATATGCTCAGTTGATAATTATATATCCCCGCAATCAAATTAAAACGCAGCCCAAATCTTTTCCGCCTGTTCCGATATTTATCTGCCACTATTTTAAATATTTTAATCTTGCCGATCACGTGCTCAACAAAGATTCTTTTTGACGAGAGCGCATGATTAAATTTCTTGTCCTCCTTACTCAGTTTCTCTCCTCTCTTTCTCTTTCTTGGAGTGGTGCTCTGTGTGTGGATTTTCTGAATTCCTTGATAGCCGGTATCACCTTGCGCCTTGGTATCTTTCGGTATGAAGAGTTTTGATTCCTTCAACAATTTGAAATCATGTTTTTTGCCCTCCGCAAATGAGGTGAAAAGCACCTTGAGGTTGTGCGCGTTGATCACGACTTGAGTTTTGATCGTATGTCGTTTTTTCTTTCCCGAGTAGTATCTTCTTTGTTTTTTTGGGGTCTCTGGATGGGCGATTCGGCTGCATCAATGGTAATCACTTCGACGTCATGGTCATTAAGCAGCGCTTTTCTGCTCGGTAATCGAAATTCTTTTGCGGCTACCAATATGTCTTCTATCCACACACAATTCCGGTAGCAGGTGCTCTCGCTGACTCCATAGTTGTGGGCAATATGAAAATAGGTGCGATATTCACGTAGATACTCTAAACACATGAGGAGTCGGTCCTCCATGCACAACGTATTTGGTTTGCCTCCGAATTCGTTCTTCTTTGCTTCGGCCTCTTTGAGAATTTTTACCATCTTTTCAAATGTCTTTCGCATGACCCCAGTGTGTCGACGAAAATCATCGTCTTTTAATTTTGTTATTTTATGAAATGTGCTCATCCCTTTATTATGAGGGATGGTGGGGGTTATGCAAGAGGTCTAATACTGTTGCCACCACGCGAATTTTCATAAGCATCCCCCAAAGAGCAGTTACTCAACTCAGCGTAGCAGAAAATTTGATGGTTTCAACGGAAGGCATATGCTAGGGCAAGGTAGCCCGATCTCGGCATACACCGCGGATGGTGGTACTCGCAAGAGCATCACAAAACAACAGTCTTGAGTCCAAACTCATTTTTGCCTCCTTCATAACACGCGCAGAAAGAAGAAACCAGCACGAACCACCCTCCCCACGTAGACCAGTGCATCCTAGCGCATCCCGCGTGATACTACCCTCGCTAGGGTCAAAAGTGTTCACAAATAAATGCTGCATGACCGCACCCGCAATACATTCGGCGCGCTGTGCATCTGTTGAAAAATCAGTGCAACGAACGACTGCGTCAGCAAGACTGTCGCGATACATATACACGAGTGCATGCCCTAGCCCATGAACGCAGTTCATCTCATCAAGTGAGTCAAGTGCGATATTGGCTATGTCCGCGCAAAAATTACGCAATTCATTGTTCGTAAGCGTGCGTGGGTCTCGTGTTCCCATAAATTCCTCAACAATCCCGTGGTAATAACCATTCTGGCATTGACTATTACCACGTAAAAAAGACGCTCCAAATGTCCCATATTCACGGGCCGCAACGTGTCCTATTTCATGCATAACTTGGTGGCACGATCCATCAAAATACAATTCATCCCGAATGTGTGCGCTCAGCAACTGTAGCGCACGCGGGGACCCACGTTTCCGAGCAACATCGGCATACTTTTCCCTGAGACACGTTAATCGTGCCACGCCCAAAAAGGGGCACGATACCTGGAGTGAGCGGAGAAGAATGCGCTCACCCGTTAGGGGTCCCACCTGACCGAATCCTGTTGTTCCCGGAGTTCCAGAAGTCACAATACCCTCACTCGCCTGAAAACGTCGGACTGCTTGTTCCGTGAGCGGTCCAAAATATCCCGTGATGTTCTTGGTCGGATATACATCAGGAAAGAGACTCAGTAACATTTGCAGCTCCCGCACATCAGTCCCACTTTTCCCCACCTTGAGTATGCGAATATTTACCTGCTCGCTCAGCACAGACACTAGTGCTTGCGGAGTACTCACGCCCAAAGCGGGCTCGGCCCCAAAAATCACCTGTGGAAATAGGCCTGCAAGCAGAGAAATAAGGATGAGCGTGTGTCTTGTGCATTTCATGGAGACATTGTAGCAAAGTGTCATCAGGCCGTCTTGTGCTTTCACATATCTTTTCTGGTATACTTTACTGAATGAAAGATAAAAAAATTCTTATCGTTGACGACTCAAAGTCAATGGTTGAAATACTCCGCGACATGCTCGGCCGAGCTGGTTATCACAATATCTCTACCGCAAATAATGGCATCGAGGCGCTACAGGTAATAGAAAAAGAGCAACCCGCACTCGTCCTCCTTGATATCATCATGTCTGGAAAGAACGGCATGGATGTACTTATGGAAATAGGTCGCACTACACCGGTGATAGTGATATCAGCGGTGGGTCAGGATGACATCATTGCCCAAGCAAAAAAGCTAGGCGCAGCTGACTATTTGGTGAAGCCGATCAATGAGTCGGATCTGATACACTTTATCGAAAAATACCACTAATAGCTGCGACTGATGGTTTCAAGATACAGACCCTCAACTTTGGTGCGTGCCCAAGGGGTCTTTCTGAGAAAGGTGAGGCTGGATTTGATGCTCGGATTCTGCTGAAAGCATTTAATAGGAATGCGCTCTCCGAGTTCAACCCATCCATACTGCTCGACCAAAAACTCCACGATGAATTCAAGGGTTTTGCCGTGTAAGGGATTATTCGGATGTTTAGACGGCTCGTACATGTTTATTGTTATACATTGACTAATGCACTAAAGTCAAAAAGTATCACACCCTATTGCTATTTAGTAATCTCATGGTAGCATCACGGCAGATTTCGCAACTTGCACAAGAAGGAAATATATGACTTATCCTGCTCTGATTGACACCACGAAGCGTATTGAA
>JAYSSO010000077.1:0-8508 GCA_043720495.1 Candidatus Lloydbacteria bacterium
CGGGTGTGGAGCTTCATGTCTTAAATGCAAAAGAGTTGCACAAAGACTCTCTGCCGAAAGCGGACCTCGTCCTCATACTTGGTGCACTTCATCATTTTACAGATATCGATACAGTCATGCGCTCAATCAAAAACGTTGCAAAAAGCGGTGCATATCTTGTCGCGCTTGAGCCCCAGAGCGGGAACCCATTTGTTCAATTTTTGCGATGGGTACGTGGTAAGGTTGATAACTCTTATTCAAGTGAGCAAATTTTCTTTTCTGAAAATGAACTCAGGGGCATCATGACTCGCAACGGACTTCATGAGATCGAAATTGAATATCAAGGGTTTTTTTCACCACCTTTTGGACAAGCATCATTCTTGCCAAAAAAACTTGGCTATCTTGCCAGTGCGTTTTCTGTCTGGCTCGACAAAATGGCAGATGACCACCTCCCGCTCCCATTCCGCTCCCTGAGTTGGAACATTGTTGTTCGTGCGCGATTTCCGCATGAAAACGCTTAGATACTTATTTATCACCCGTAACAAGAATGTGAAATCCAAGTAGATTGAATGGCCAAACTGAAAAAATTAGATTCGCAACTCTTGCTGGGTAATATGCCCAATTTGGCAATTTTCCGGGTAGTGTATTAAAAATCTCAGTGTGAACATTTTTGAACCCTGCTTTTTCCATCATTGCGCGAACCTCGGGTGGAGAAAGCTCTTTGTCGGCAGGGAGTACACCATAATCTTTTGCAAAAAATCTTCTCATACTAAACACGAGCCATGGACTCCATCGATTAGAAATAAGTCCGACTAATTTGCCTCCTGGTTTCAACACACGATGCAATTCGCCTAACGCCTGTTGTGGATGCTCGAGATGAATAATGTATCCCACACAAATTGCTCTATCGTATGTACTATCTGGGACCTCGAGATGTTCTCCATCCTTAACTTCAAAATCGAGATTAAGTTCTGGGCGCATAGCCTCTTTGAATTCTTTTGCTTTTGCTAACATTTTATCCGAGATATCAAAACCCAAACCTCGCTGACCAGGTTTGAGCAAATTCCTAATGTAATATCCTGTGCCACACCCAGCATCAATAACGGTTTCGAAATCTCCGAGATGTTCTTTAAGCATCTCGAGGCGTTTGGTTAGAAAAAAATTAAATGCCTTTGAATCTACAAATCGAGTCTCCCAATCTTCTGCAAACTCATCGTAAAAAGTTTTTATTTCTTGTTTATAAGTCATGATCGTCTATTATAATCCATATCCATCCAAATCGCAAAAAGAATAGACTGAAACGTGGTGAGAACGGTAAATAGCAAAATGATGAGTGTGGTTTGTGGCGCCACTCCATTGTGGGCATAGAGATAGAAAAACCTGACCGCAAGAGGCACAATGATGAAAATCGTATTGAATGCCGCGAAGAGATAGAAGAGGACAAGGGGATGAAAATCAAGTACCACATACCTCCTCCAGAGTCTACGAAAGAAAAGTGTTGTGAGAATAATGACAATGTTGGGTATATAACTCAATAGTTTTATTTTGCTTAATTGCTCTCCATACACTGGGCGGACCTCCACGTTCTCAGCTTTGAATCCGTAAATATTCAACCTATTAAGTACGTCCGCATTATATCCATACCCGCGAACCATAGACTCAATCTTTATTTTCTTGAGCGCACGATGAGAAATTGCGCAATAACTACATTGTGGATCCATGAGTTGCCAATATCCGGTAGCAAATTTTGTGAGTAGTGTTAAAAGTGAATTTCCCAAAAAACGGTACATAGGCATGATCTTCGAAACTCCCTCATAGAGCAGGCGGTTTCCCATCGTATAATCCACTCGACCATCCACAACAGGTCGTACTACATTCTCAAGATCAGCGGGATCCATCTGCCCATCTCCGTCCATCACGGCAATCACGTCAATTTCAAGCTCGAGAGCTTTAAGATAGCCATCAATAAGGCCTTGTCCGTTTCCTCCGTTTGTTTCTCTGTCAATCAATATTACCCCTTTTCTTTTTTGTGCCCAACCGCGCACTATTTCTGCGGTACTGTCCTTGCTTGCGTCATTAATAACAATAATCGTATCAACAAAATCCGGCATTGTTTTGATAACATCTCCAATAAATTTCTCCTCATTGTAGGCCGGCACAACGACGCCAATAGTTTTTTCTTTGAGCATACTATTTTGCAAAAAAAGATTTTACTGTTTTTATTACCAATTCCTGCTCACTGTTGCTCATGAGTGGATCAATGGGTATTGAGAGCACCTCATCACATGCGCGTTCAGCTTCCGGCATGTCACCATTCTTATATCTGTTTTGCTCAAATATTGGAAGAATGTGGAGTGGATACGGATAGTATTGCACAGAGGGAATTCCGTTTTTTACTAAGTATTCTTTAAGCGCATCGCGCTCTGCCGTACGTATCGTGTATTGGTGGTAGACGTGAAATGCCTCTGGCAGAGCGAATGGGAGAACGATGTCCCCGACACCACGAAGTTCCTCATCATATACCGCGGCGATTTCTCGACGACGAGTGGTCCATGAGTCAAGATGGGCGAGTTTTACCCGAAGCACGGCTGCTTGAATGGGGTCGAGACGGCTGTTGATGCCGTGCACTTCGTGAAAATACTTTTTCTTCGCTCCGTGCGCCCGTCGAAGACGTACTCCCTCATCGACTTTCGGGGTACTTGTGACGACCATTCCACCATCCCCAAACCCGCCCAAATTTTTAGACGGAAAAAACGAAAGTGCTCCTGCATTCCCGATTGAACCGACCTTGTCCCCACCCCAACGAGCGCCGATCGACTGACATGCATCTTCTACGACAAGAAGCTGGTGTTTTTTTGCTATACCCATGAGCGCCGTCATGTCCGCCGATTGACCAAAAAGATGCACTGGGATGATTGCTTTTGTTCGAGCGGTAACCACTTCTTCAACTCTTTTCGGATCAATGTTAAATGTCGCTGGAAGAATATCTGCAAAAACAGGCACCGCACCCAATCGTGCGACCGCCTCTCCTGATGCGGCCATCGTAAACGGAGGTACGATCACTTCATCCCCCGCCCCAACGCCGAGAGATTCGAGTGCTAAAAACAAGGCATCAGCACCAGAGTTCACCCCGATGGCATGTTGCGTACCAGAATACTTTGCAATTTCGTTCTCAAAAGCACTGACCTCGTCTCCCAGGACATATTGGCCACTTTCAAGAACACGGGCAATCGCTGTGTCTATTTCATCTTTTATTGAAAGATAGTGCTTCTTTAGATCAACAAATTCCATTCTATTAAAATTATCTTTTTCCTTCCTTTACCTTGATTTCCTTTTTCTTTTTCGCAGATTCATACATCGCCTCTGCAAGCAAAAGGGACTTCCTTGCCTCATTTCCGTCAATGTGTGGGTGTTTCGGGTTTCTCAGTGTGCGCACGAGATCCTCGTAAATGTATACGTGGTTTGGGCACGAGCCCTGATACAATCCGCCCACGTACACATTGGGGGCGAGGGATTTTGAAATCGTCGGCATCGGTAATCCGCCTACTTCCCAAAGCGCTATTTCATTTAGTGCGGTTCCACTGATTTTCACGGTTCCCTTAGTCCCGAGTACAGTTATTGAACATTCAAGATTTCTTGGGTAAGTCGCGAGGGTCATTTCTGTGGTGGCCAATGTTCCACTCGTAAACTTTATTACCCCTGAAACAAGGTCTTCTGTTTCTATGTCGTGCGATACAACAGCTTTTGTAGTAAACACGGAACTAACGGGACCAAAGAGCCATCTCATCGTATCTACATAATGAATTCCCTGACTCAAGAGGAGTCCTCCCTCCATCTTCTTCGTTCCGTGCCAATCACTTCTGTCATAGTATTCCTGGGGTCGAAACCATCTCATGATAAGAGAGGCGTGGTTTATCCTGCCGAGCTTTCCATGTGTGAGCGCCTCCTTCAGAGCCTGTAGTGCAGGATTATAGCGCACTTGAAGGACTGCAAAGATGTTTTTCTTTTTCTTTTTTGCGACCGCAATCAACTTGTCAACTTCCTTTATATTCAGTGCGATTGGCTTTTCCATCAAAATGTGCTTCCCCGAGTTGAGTGCGTCAATTCCCATTTTTGCATGAAGCCCATGTGGTGTACAAATAACAATAACATCAACGTCGTCCCGCTTTAGGAGTTCTTTGTAATCCGCGTACCAAGGAACAGATTTTTCATCGCCCCATTTTTTTGCGCGTTCAGGCTTATTGTCACACACGGCGACCAATTGTGCATCAGGGAGCATGTCTATTGACTCGAAGTGTTGGGGCGCGATAATTCCGCAACCGATAATCCCAAATCGAATCGGTGTTTTTTGTTTTTTCATGAATGAAGTCAATCTAATAATCCTCTCGTTTCGCGGGAAAAGTGCTGTTATGATAGCACCGCGCTCGCGAAAACTCAACGTGATGCGTCCTCAAAAAAAACCAGGGTGACTCCACTCCACCTCCGTCAAGTTCTCACTCGCTACTGCTCCTTTTTTCTCTTTTTTGTGAGAGCAGAGAGGGTCAGCGGGAGGCACATTGCGGGAAAAATAATAACGGTGAAAAAAGAGTACAAAAGACCTGCTGCCACGATTGTGGGTGCGGAGATCATGCCCCCGTAAAGTACAGCCATAGCTGATTCACGAATCCCCACCCCGGAAACAGTCACAGGAATAAGGGACGCAACTACTGCGAGCGGTTGAAGCAGGAGTAAGTTGGAAAGTGGAATGGAGTGCCCCAATGCGATAAACACAATTTTGAAAAAAAGAATCGTCCCCATCCACCCGAGAATGGACAGGATAACGAGCAATGGAAGTCGGGAGGCGTTTTTCTTTAATATCAGGATTGCGGAAAAAAAATCTTTCAGAAGCGGATAGCGGGCAAGAAATTTGTGCGCCGTGGAAGTTGAAAGGAGTAAACCAAATAAAACGAAAGAAGCAATAAGCAGGGATGCGAAGGTCGCGAAAAAAAACTGCTGCGTCCAAAAAGCACCAATAATGATTGAAAGTGCGAGCACTCCTATGTCGATAAGTGTTTCGAGAAATATGACACCCGATCCGATCGCGAGAGGAATTTTTTCTCTTAAATAAAGTGGTCGAATAAAATCACCACTGTATGAGGGCGTAAACTTAGTAATCGGAATGTTCGCCAAATATGCCCGAGCCACCTCCCCAAACAGCAAATGATGGCCAGTGAGACGGATTGCCTCACTCCACCTTAGAATCATGAATGGATGTGCGCAATATAATACGGCCGTCGCTGCCAAAATAAGTAAAAAATTGCTTTCGCGCAGAACCGCATATACCCCCCTCACGTCGACGAGCGACAATAGCAGTGCGAGCGCAAGGAGCGTCCCGATAAACAAAAAAAAGAGGTGAATATTTTTTTTCATTCAAGTGATCTTACTCACATAATACGAGGGTACTTTCTGCTCATGACTTTTGTTTTGTCTCCATGAGGTGGGCTACAGTCTTTTTTAGACCCTCTTCAAAGTGCACAGTTGGCTCATACCCCAGAAGCTCCTTTGCCTTACTGATGCCCGCAAGGGAATGCTTCACGTCCCCCCTCCGCTCCTCTTTGAAAATGGGGCTGATGCGGGTCCCTAAAATATCATTCAGCATTTCTACGAGTTTAATGAGTGAAATTTGATATCCGCACGCAATATTCATGACCTCCCCTGCGCAGAGACGGGGAGCCACACATGCTCTTAAATTCGCATCCACATTATTTTCAACATAAGTAAAATCACGGGAAGTTTCACCGTCCCCATAAATAACGGGAGATTCTCCGGCGATCATTTTCTTTATGAAAAGCGGGATGACAGCGGAATATACCGATGCAGGATCCTGGTTTGGTCCGAAAACATTAAAATACCTGAGGCGTACAGTTTCCAGTCCGTATAATGTAAAAAAATTGTGACAATAGTACTCTCCCGTCAGTTTTTGTGCCGCGTATGGTGACTTTGGTGAAACAGGCATGGACTCGACCTTTGGCATTACCAAAGAATCGCCGTACGCAGATGATGAACAGGCGTAAATAAACCTTTTTACACCTTCATCTCTTGAGGCAACGAGCATATTTAGGGTACCAAGAACATTTGCATTATTTGTTCTGATGGGATCATCAATAGACCTCGGAACCGAAGGGATCGCTCCCTGGTGGAGCACGTAATCAACGCCACGAACGGCGCTGTGGGCAACCACTAAGTCTGAGAAATCTCCCTGAATATACTCAATATCGTTCAAAAAAGGCTGTATATTTTCGAACTTTCCGGTTGACAGGTCGTCAAGCACGCGAACGCTTTCCCCCATCTCAACAAGTCTTTTCACGATGTTGGAGCCGATAAATCCAGCGCCTCCGGTAATGAGATATTTTGCCATGTTCTACACTATATCAACAAATTTGTAATTGTCATTGAAAATAGCCACTCTCTTAAGTCGCGATTCTGCTTCTTTTTCAAGACTCCTGGCGCTCTCTTCATGTGCTCTCTCCGTACACTCCCCTCAGTATCGGTATATCCTTCCCCGATGAACGGAGCATTTCGTTGTTCTTTGCTTCAAAAGCCTTAAGAAGCGATATTCCGATGCTATCGTTTGGCATATCCCGCTCATACACATGGCGAAGTGTGGAAAAATCTTTGATAAAACACCCGCCACCGGCACCACGTCCGCCCTTGTGCAAAGGATCTATATATTTTTCCGGATACCATGAATTTTTAAGGATCGCTGTTTTTACTTTTTCCCATTCAATACCATGTTCCCGCGAAAGATCGTAGAGAAGATTGGTAAACACAATAAGCGAATACCCAAGCGTGTTGTGAACATACTTAATGAACTCCGCTTCCGCCGATGAAACAATCTCGGAATGAGGCGCCTTGGGATGAAGCCCCCGTACAACCTCTGCCCGTTTCACATACTCCGGCGTATCACTGGGGATTCCCACAAAAACCCGTTCGGGATTGTCGACATCGTGGCGCGCAAACGACTCTCTCAAAAACTCCGGTGCGTGAATAACAAATATCTCCGGAAAATCCTCCGCAAGTTTCTTTGTCGTGCCTGGCGGGATTGTCGATTTAATCACCGCAACATTCCCCTTGCCGACCTGCGCAACTGCTTCGCGAACGTGCGTATCATCGAAGCCTGAGGGTGTGGTCGGGGTTGGCACCGCAATGAACACGACGTCGCAATTCGGAATAAGGTGTCTATTCTTTACGTACGGCTCCTCCAGTGCATACCGGACCACCGAAAAACCGCGATCAGAAAAATGGTCAGCATAATTCCTCCCAACCCACCCCTGACCAATAAACCCAATTGTGTACTTTTGTAACTCGTTCATAACGCTGATAACAATACCGAAGCAAAAAATGTTACGCAAGTAAGGCATGAATTTTTTGTGGATGAGGACATAGCACCGGGCATTATTACTCTCTTCTCCACGATCGGCTTGGCAAGTTTCTGCTCGAAGAGCGTATTGTGGCGAGTATGAAGTGGGCGAGGTAGCGAGGATTTGGATGGAGTTGAAATGCCTTAAAGAAATATTCTTTGGAGTTGGTGTGTTTCCCAATTGAGCGATTGAAAATTCCGAGCTGAAAATAATGCTTCGCTAGTATCGTGGGAATGGGGGCAAACTCTTCGGCGTGTATGGCGAGCACCATCTCCATTCCGAGGATGCGCTTATATACATTGCCACCCACAGAATCTCCCCTGTCGCGTTGATTCACTAGTACCAGCGGTCTATCAATGCCAAGACCTTTCCATTTTTTAGTTATTCGCAGTATAAGCTCTGGATCTTGGTGGCTCGGGAGTTTTTCATTAAATCCACCGACCGCATCAAATACTGACTTACGGATAATCTGCGTCACCGTCAAAAATCCTTTAAATCGGGTCAATGCCTGGAGATGAAAATCCTGCACTCCCTCCGGGACATGGCAGTCATAGGAGTGGTCGCTGTACTGTAATGTTGCTCCAGAAAAACAAAAACCCACCTCTTCCCCTGTCTTTTCAAATTGTGTCATCTGGATTGCCAGTTTCTCAGGTATCCACTCGTCATCATCATCTTGAAATGCAACATACTCTCCTGTGGCGAGCCTGGCTCCAATATTCCGTGCCGCACCACCAGGGAGCTCGGTCGGATGTTCGACGTAGCGAAACCGTGGGTCTGCAAAAAACTCCGCAAGTGCGACTTTGGCGCGATTTTTTAGCCCAACGTCAACCACAATAAGCTCAAGGTCGGTGTACGTTTGCGACAGCACAGAACGCACTGAACTAGCCACGAGCTCGGGGCGATCGTGTGTGGGTATGACGACTGAAACTCTAGGAATATTATGCTCTGTCATGAGTATTAGATATTACTCGGAATTGGGAGGTAACGTTGCTCCTCTTTATGCAACTAAAACTTTATTTCTTTTGAGCAACAATCAATGCTTCACTTGTAAGCAGGTCATCATCTAACAATGTTGCGTATTTTTTTGCGAGGTCGGTGCGTGCGAGCGTATTTGGACGAGTACTTTTTA
>JAYSSO010000078.1:0-27060 GCA_043720495.1 Candidatus Lloydbacteria bacterium
GGGATTTCAGGGAATACAGAAACAACACCCCAATGTGTGCATGCCAACAAAGGGAACGAAAAAACATCCACTTACATCCGCCCAAAAAGCAGAGAACAAACTCATTTCAAGCATCCGTGTGCGCGTGGAGCACGCAATTGGCGGAATGAAACGCTTTCGTGCAGTGTCCGAGACCTTTCGCAATCGGTTAGGGAAATTGGATGACCTCTTCATGCAACTCGCTGCGGGATTGTGGAACTATCACTTGAGCTACGGGACTTAAAAAACACACCGAGGAGTGTGTTTTTTAACGGGTGGGTCTTATTGGGGAGCAAGTCTAATATGTGTCCCCCGTTCACACAACTCTTTCTCAGCCTTAAAATGTGTATACATAAAAAATAGGAGCACACACACAATTACCATGTTTAGGAATATTTTTGTGTAACGCCAGTTGAGTGATGCGGTGGGCATGGGTTCAGTTTAGCATAGGTACTTCTTTCTATTTCATATTTTCCCCCTGAGCACTTAGCGTTCTCTCGCCTCCCGCAGGGGGTTTTCCTCTCAATGTCCTCAGTGTTCTTTCGTGCTCCGCAGGTGGTTTTTGTCCTCACTTCTCAAGAGACACGGATAATTTTCTGCTGAAAATTTCCTTTCTCTCGCCCCGTCGGGCTTGCGAGGGGTCTCTTGAAAAGTGGGACGGGGCGTTTTTCTGAACAATAACGCTTAGGGTTATTTGCCGACAAAACTCACTGCACCACTGTTGCATCTGCCTCCGCAGAAAAATGGCTTGGTCCGATTGGCTCTGCAATCGGCATTTTTTGAGGATAGTTTTGCCCGCCGCTGGAAGCGGGCAAATGTGCAGTGCAATAGTGAGTGCAAAAACCCTCACGGGAGTGAAGTGGAGTATCACAAGGGGTCAAGGTGAAAAATACTATTTAAAATATGCCCCCAATACATACTGCTCCACCATCCTCTGCGTATTGAAAAAAGACCCATTGATAGCGATGGCGCTCCGCATCATCTTTATCCAAGAATGCTTGTCACCAGTATATTTCGGTAAAATGATGTATTCCAGTTTTGTATACAGGTCCTCAACATCTTCTGCATCAGAACCACCGTTTATTGCAACCTCAGGATGCGGGCCCACAGACCAACCCGTGACGTTTTCAATGTGCCCCTCAAGCCACCACCCATCAAGAGTAGAGAAGTGTGGGACGCCGTTGATTGCAGCCTTCATTCCGGACGTGCCTGACGCCTCCTGAGGACGAACGGGGGTATTCAGCCACACGTCCACTCCGGAAACTAGCAACTTGGCAAGCTCAACGTTGTAGTTCGGCAGATAGACGGCACGAATACTGGTGCCTGTTAGTGCCATCATCTCACGGATAATATTTTGAATAATGAGCTTCCCCTCTCTATCTTCGGGATGCGCTTTTCCCGAATAAATTATTTGAATTCCGCCATACTTTCCTGCGATATACTTGAGTCGTTCAATATCCCGAAATAACATATTTCCCCGTTTGTATGCCGTGGCTCGTCGCGCAAAACCTATTGTAAACACACTGGGGTCAAACTGCGCACCAGGAACTGTGCTATTGATGTGTGCGCACATGCGCGCTTTCACCTCCTGATGTGCAGACCATAATTCCTCCGCAGGAATCATAAGGGCATATCGTAGGTTATATGCATCTATTCTCCACCCCGGAATATAGCGGTCGTACAGGGTGGCAATCTCAGGAGCTACCCACCTTCTGACATGTACACCATTGGTGATCGATTCAATTTGATAACCAGGAAAAAGTTCGCGAGTGACCTCGCCATGTTTCTTGGCAACACCATTTGTATAGCCCGAAAACATGAGCCCAAGATGGGTCATGTTGAGTCCATCACTCGGGAGCACAGACTCAGCAATTGCCTTCGGTATATAATCCACTCCTAGCACCTCTAGGGCTACTGCTTTTGTGAACACGTCGTGCCCCGCTGCCACAGGAGTATGTGTGGTAAAGACTGTCCGACGGCGGACTTCTTCGGCTGGCTCATCACACGCACCATACTGTCGGTATAGTTCAAGGGTAAGTAGCGCAGAATGGCCCTCATTCATGTGAAATTTTTGAATGTTCGTTGCACCGATTGTTTTAAGCACACGGATTCCTGCAATACCGAGTATCGCTTCCTGCTTCAGTCGCAACGTGCGATCTCCTGAATAGAGTTTGCTAGTAATCAAGCGATCTTCTGCAGTATTCTTTGCAAAATCTGTATCAAGAAATATGAGGGGATTAATATGCCCTCCTTCTCCAGCAACCTTGTAGAGCCACGCACGCACCGACACTATGCGCCCTTCGAGAGTCAGTTCAACTATTTGTGGAAGTAAAATCAGCGTTGCAAGTGGGTCCCACTCATCGTCATCCTCAATTTGCCAACCCGACTCGTCGAAACGTTGACTGAAATATCCCTTGCGGTAAAGTAGTGTGACTCCAATCGTATCCAGACTAAGATCTGCAGCGGACCTCAGCGTGTCACCGGCGAGAATTCCTAAACCTCCTGCAAATGTAGGGATTGCTGATTCAATGCTCATTTCCATGCAAAAGTATGCAACTGAAACTCTGGAAACAGGAATGCCCTCTACGACAATATGCTTCTTTGGAATGACCAGTTTTGCTGGCACAAGTGCTTCAGCACTATGCTGTGGGGCTACAACTACGGGTGGCGGAGGGATCGCAATCACCACAGGAGGAGTTGTGGCGAGAAGCTCCAGTGTGCGACGATGATGCGCGAGTAGCTCAATGCGTACTTCCTCCGCGCGGTCTTTTTCTGCTTGCTTGTGAGCGAGTTCCTCGACTTGTCTCCTTGCTTCTTCTTCTGCGAGTGCAATGCGTGCGGCAGCTTCTGCACGCTCTTTTTCTTCCCGCTCTTTTAAGAGTCGCGCTTCCTCCTCTTCAGCAAGCTTCACTTGCGCAAGATGTTCCGCTTTTTCTTTTTCAGATTTAATATATGCGAGATGCACCTCTTCTTTCCGTCTCGCCTCTTCCCGTTCACGAAGCAAGCGCTCTGCTTCCTGACGCTCCAACTCCATTTTTTCCTGATGTGCTTTGCGCAGAGCCTCACGAACAGCATCGTGCACATGGGCGTGCTTGTGTACCCTCGCTTTTTTGTGTGCAGGTGTATCAATTACGCGCTTCTGCGTACGAATATGGATTTGAATTTTCCTCGCTTTATTTTCCATGATGAAGAGCCGAAAGCGCAGGGCACGCTTTAATGTATTGTACAACGCATTCCTAATTACACCTTTCCAAAACGGGGAAAACGTGTGCAAAACTTTTCTCTGGCTTTTGGGTATGCCACGAAAAGGCGAGAAAAGTGAAAAACCAAAGCCGAGATAGTGATATCTCGGCTAACAATTAAGTCCCCACAGGGCTTTCCGCCGGAGACTCATCAATTGAATCTCCCTACTACACATTCTAGTGACAAAGCACGTTCCCTGCAAGCAAAAAATGTGGATAGTGAAGCTCATGCGCTGTAAACTTCATTTTGGCAAATTGACCACCGAAAACTGCTTACTACAGCGCACTTTCTACAACTGTACTCAGGTGAATTCAACCACTGTGCACTGAAGCGCACAGACTGCTCTGTAGACTGGACGTCAGGAATAGATTTCCCCGCTGTGGTTTTTCGACACGAAACGGATCATCGGCATCCTCCTTGTTCTCGAAATGATGCTTGATGTATTCGGTAATCATCTCGGTGGACACGTTTCCCGTCGATACGGCGAAATACCCTCGTGCCCATAAGGGGTTGTCCCCAGTAGTGTTTTTTGAGTTCCGGGAAAAGGTGGTGTGGGAAGATTTGCGGTAGTCGTTACCCATGTATCAAGAATAGCATGCTGAAGCCTTCGCCTGAAGGCGAGGGTTTTAACCCAACCACGACGGGGGTTATAAAAAGAGACAAGCTCTGGGGTAATTTTCAGTTAATAAAATCGCGACTCGCGCGATTAAATAATGGAAGGCAATTAGGTATTTCCCCCTTCTGGCTTCTCTGACTTAGGAATGGCGGGCGGTGTGTCCCCCTCCGGTTTTTTGGCATCTGGAAACAGTTGAAACACTTTCCCCATGGTTTTACCTAGGTCTTTAGGAGGCCTTCCCCTCTTTCCATTTTTTTCTCGGCTAAGGGTTGGGCATCGAAGGCCCGAGCAATAGGTAGAGGGAACGCAATTGCACAAATATTCCACGGATACACACGAATTCCCTCAAAGATATAGTGTGTTGTCGCCTCATCATAGTGAAGTACGTGAAACAAAAGTCGAGCCCGATCAATGGCCTCACTCTTCTGGTCGGCCCTTACTTTCAATTCTAATATCGTCGATTGTGGTTGAGTGACGAACCACGCAAATCGAATTGCAACAGAAAACCACTTTTCCCGTTGTGGCTGAGTAACTTTTTTCGACTTGGGCATGGAGCACCTCAAAAAGAACACTATTGTCACTCTATCCACATCCCTGCAATTCGTCAAAGCGGTGGGCCTGTACCATCAAAAATACTAGGCAAGGAGTTTTTGTACTTGTCTATGCGCGAAGTCCGCGACCCGTTTTAAACACGTACCAATTTGCCCCAATCATAATAAATACCAACACAAGGAGGACGAAAAAGGACAGCCAGACACTTGTATCTAGAACTCCCAACAGTCCGTAACGAAAGCCATTAATCATATAGACTATTGGATTTGCGTAGGAAATATATTGCCAAACTTCAGGGAGGAGTTTAACGGAATAAAATACTCCTCCAAGATACGTAAGTGGTGTTAACACAAAGGTGGGAAACAGCTGAACAGAATCGAATGAATTTGCAAAGACCCCATTCAACAGTCCGGCCAATGCGAACAGGAGCGACGACAAAAAAACAAACAATATGGTGAGCGTATATGAATGCACCTCAAATGGCGTGAAGAATAGTGCCACACCAAGAATGATAATTGCAGTCACCATGCCACGAATGACCGCGGCTGAAACGTGTCCCAATATAACAATGATGTACGGTGTTGGAGAAACAGCTACTTCCTCGAGTGTCTTCTGAAATTTTGCCATGTAGAAAGTAAATGCTGAGTTCATGAACGATTGCATGATGACCGACATCATGACGAGTCCTGGAACAATGAACTGCATATAGCTTACTCCATCAATTGGCGCAACTTGGTTTCCAATAAATTTTCCAAAAATGAGAAAATAAAGGGACGATGTGATCACTGGTGGGAGAAATGTCTGCGTCCAAATTCGAAAAAGGCGAACAACTTCTTTTCTCACTATTGTATAATAGCTCACCCACATTTGTGCTGGACTCATATGGCGTTGTTCGTGTGTCGAATAAAAAATTCTTCAAGTCGATTTGTTTTATTACGAAGACTCTTGACCTGATATCCACTGCTATTCAAGTCGAGTACTGCGGAATTAAGCGTGTAGTCTTTTGTGAGCGTGAGCTCGAGTGTCATGTCGCGAGATGTCGAGGCGCCATATTTTTTAAATTCCAACAACAGTGTCTTCTCTGGATTTCTGTCGAGGTCGAATACAAATGTTTCTTCATCCATATTGGCAAGTAATGTCTTTATCTCCCCTTCTGCGACAATTTTGCCTCCGCTTATGATTGCAACATTTTTACAAAGCTGTTCTGCTTCTTCCAGATAATGGGTCGTTAAAATAATCGTCACCCCACTACGATTCAGCTCTGTTAAAAATTCCCACATTCCACGCCGAAGCTCAATATCAACTCCCGTTGTTGGTTCATCAAGTATAAGTAGTTGCGGATCATGAACAAGAGCACGAGCAATCATCAACCGGCGCTTCATGCCACCTGAAAGTTCACGCGCTTGAGCATCTTTTTTCTCCCACAATCCTAGTTTTCGAAGATAATGTTCGGCACGAGGGATAGCGCGTTTGCGAGGAATACCATAATACCCCGCCTGATTTACTACGATATCAAACACTGTCTCAAAAATACCGAAGTTAAATTCCTGTGGAACAATGCCCACATGCATTTTTGCTTTGGGGGCATTTTCATCTATCGACAAGCCCGAAATTAACACAGTGCCATCGCTTTTGTTTACTAATCCACAGACAACATTAATAAGCGTGGACTTCCCCGCACCGTTCGGGCCAAGTAACGCAAAAAAATCCCCCTCGGGCACGCGAAGTGTCACCCCCTTCAAGGCTTCAACGCCATTTGCATAGGTTTTTTTGAGATTGGAAATGTTGAGTGCGTACTCCATAGCTATGTTGTCGTATTAATCATCATGCAGAGGTAGTTCGTGGAGGTAGTCCGACTTTCCAAGCGCAACACCAAGGTGGCGCAGTATGTCATACGAGGTGACAACATGAAAAAAGAAATTTGGAATTGCATACGCTACTATATATTCACTGCCAATAAAGTGTTTGCCTTTATAATATGGGAGCACAATTGTGCGCTCTCCGGCGCCCTCGAATTGTGTGGGTGTAAGCGTTTTCAAAAAAGCTATCGTCTTATCTATGCGTGCGTCAAGCTCCTCAAAAGATACCTCATTGTCTTCAATACTCGGCACAGGAACTCCCGCAAGGCGCGCGGAAGCACCCTTTGCGTTGTCACAAGCAATCTGTACCTGCCTTCGTAGGTCAAACATGTCTACCGCAAGGCGTGACCTGAGAAAGACTTCATCGGTCACTTTCTTCTCCGCTCCATATTCCTTTGCCTTACTGAGGACCTGTTTCAATCCACTGAGGGCGCGAATATAGACTGGGACTGTTGCATCAAAATATTGATTACTCATGTGTACAAAATTACAGAAATAATAGCTTTTGGAGTATAGCACAGAAGAATGAGCCGACTGTGACGTGTCGTGCCTCGCTAGAATTCACTACAGCTTCAAATCATCAGCGAAATATCAAGAGGGAAATACTCATCTAAAACTACAGGTACAGCCGTGCAAGCAAAACAGCTCACCCGGGCCTACGCAATGAATCGCGCAATAAAGTAGCTTGCTGTTGCAACCGAAGCAGAGAGCACGGTTCCCCAGAGTATATCGACAATAGTAACAGTAAGTGGCCAGTCTTTTAGGGTCGAGTAGTTGGTGAGGTCATACGTCATATAGGTAAAAAAACCAAACAAAGCACCAAGTGTTGTGGCTTTCATCCAATCCCCCGCAGTGTGTGCAGGAAGCACTGCATAATAAATAATACCCACAATGAAGAGCAGGTAGAAAAGGACTGCGGCCCACCATATGATGTCGGTACGCATGAGGAAGCCTATCTGACCTTTATAAAAATCTTTCGCTACTAGACCAAGCCAAATCATGTCGATCGCAAAAAACACGGGAACTGTCAGCAGATAGAGAATGATGATTTTTGATATTGTCATACTATGTAATTGCTTTTTCTTTTAAAAGTAACTCTCGTTTTTTCTGCATCCCTCCGGGACCGGAATATCCACCAAGTCCGCCATCGGAACGCACTACGCGATGACATGGGATAGTAACCAAAAGTTTATTGGCGCCAACGGCGTTTGCTACTGCGCGCACTGCGCGAGGCTTTCCTACGCGACGCGCGAGTTCTTTGTAGGTAATCGTCTTTCCACTCGGAATTTTGATTAATTCCCTCCATACTTTTTGCTGAAACGGTGTCCCATCAGGAATTGTGATCTTCGTGCGTTCCTTAGTCTTCATTCGTTCATTATACGACAAATATTGACTTCGCGTGAATTATTAACTTACAACCTATAGGTTGTAAGTTAATAATTTGCATAAATGCATGTTTGTTGAAATTCGCAGATATTTGTGTTCAAACTAGTGACACTAGGAGATATCAAAGTGTTTTTTAAGAAGCGCGTCGTTCTCTATTTTTTCCACAACCACATAGAGTACCTCGTGCCCAAGCTTAAAATCTGCTTTGAGCAAAATGATAAGTGCCTCACAATCATACGGATATATCCACACACTATCCTGAAGTCTTCTGAATCCGAAATTCCGTAACAGCCCCTGTAGCATCACCCGCTTCGATTTGCGCGACTCTTTGATGTCATATATCACCATTCGCCACCTCTTGTCCCAGTGCTGATGCTTCCGGTTATCGGGCTGCCGTGCCACCATGCGCGCCAACTCTAGCCTTCCTTCCTCAGTGAGGCGGACGTGCTTCGCTCCATCCCTAGAGACGAATTCAAGCATTCCACCAGCTACAAGTTTCTGAAAAGCCGGCGCAAAAAGATATTTGGGATTCATGCGCCTCGCCTTTCCCTGATCAAACATTTTAACCACCTGAAGTGCGTTTGGGGCAAGAACCGCCACACTAAGAAGTCCTGCGAGGGCAACTGTGTGCAACAGAACGTGTCGAATGTTGGTATTCTTTCGAATTGTTCGTGCTTCCTGTTCCACGTGTTTGCGGGCAATGTGTTTATTGACGGTCATCTTTGCAGTATAGCCCATTAACACAAATTATTAAATAACAACCTATAGGTGATGGTTACATAATTACCTTCGAGGGGAAAAATATTGCTAAGAAAAAAAACGCTGGGCTTTTAGGCCGTGGCGTTTGGGTTCATTTGTGAAAGTTATTTCTTCTTGGAGGCACCGGGCGTTACAGGACTTGCTGTGGCAGGAGCCACGGGCGTGGCGGGACCCTCCGGAATCTCGTACCAATCGATCACACCGCGATCATTGGCCTCTACTGATTGCCACATGGGCGATCCATCGTCCTTCAGCTTGTCCAGCTTTGCATTGAAGCACGCTCGGAAGAGTCGCTGGCCATCCAACTTTGCACCGGTGTTGTACTTCCGCGTCAGTAGCGTTGCCATGGGCGCCAATGTCTGAATGGGACCATTGGTGAGACCAGGGTAGTTGATGGTTGCTTTGCGATACAACCCAGACACATTGGTGGCAATCGCCTCACCGATTGGGATCAGCTTGAAGGTGTTCTTATCAAGCGTTTCGACATTCGGTAGTGGTGCCGCACCAACAAAAATGGCAACTGCGATTTGACCTGCCTTGAGTGCATTCAGCACATCGCCGCCGCTGTTAAACGACGCAACCTCAAATCCGCCTCGACCTTGACCTTGAAGCCACTGTGCGGTCTTTACACCACCGCCAGCTGCACCAACAGTGTGGCCGCGCACATCGACAAGGCTATTGAAGTCTTGTTTACCAAAGCTGGTCATTCCCAGCTTGGAAGTCTTAGAGACTTTGAGCGCGATCACGTGAATCGGCTCCGGCCAGAGCGCAAGAAGGGTTTGAAACTTCTTGTACGCAGGATCGGATTGCACATTTGCAGAGAAGACATCGGAATGGAGAAACGCGGCTTGCACCTTGTTGTTGTACAGTGCGTCGAGATTGCCCACTGAGCCACCGGTGATAGCCGGATCCACGGCAATGTCGAGACCGTCGGCAGAGCACACGCCGATGATTTCACCGACTGCTTTCTTGTAGGTTCCACTTGAACTATCTGCAGCAATAGTGATGCGCCTAGTTTCCTGAGCAGACGCTGTGGAAGCAACGCAGACGATGGCCAGAGCCATGAACGCGATTTGAACAAACTTCATTGGATTTCCTCCTTGATGATTTCGGGATTTGAACATGAACATTCTCCTTTTCAGTTGGTGAGTTTTAGACCAGGCTCGCCTTGCGACGGCGCAGAATTACCACTACTCGTTCCCTCACTCAGCATGGCAAAGCCAATGGCGAGTGCAAGAAGCATGAGGACCAGCGCGACAATGCGACCGAGCCACTTTGCGAAACCGCGAGGTTCCGTGACGTCGGTGTCGGTTGTTTTTTCCATGAGTATTCCTTAGTTCAGTCTCGACACGGGGACGAGTACTTGGGGTTGTTCGATACGAATCGCCGAAACATCGATAGTCATGCCGCTACCAAACTCGAGCGAACGAGTCGCACTGAGTTCCGCGGCGTCAACATCGAGCTTGGCGAAAACGGCATCGAATTCTTGTTGGACGGAACCAAAGGCAACTTCGGTCAGAATTTCATTGATTTTAGCCTCCTGATCGGTGGTGTTCATGGCACGAATGGCGTCATTAGCATCCAGCTGAAATTCCCATTTGGTACTCGCCTCCTCGATCTTTTCCTTGAACTTCGCAAGCTTGACGACAGCTTCTCCGAGTCGCGACATGCGCTTATCGTAGAACTGCTTCATCTTTTCGTACGCTTCGGTTTCTTGCGTCAAATCGTAGTTCGGTTTCTCTTTCTTTGTACGATCAAGTTTACTCTTGAAACCAGTGACCTTTCCGCCAATTTTTTCCATAGCGGTCTTGAATTGTGCATATTGCGCACTGCGTGCCAAATAGTCGTTTTGTGCTTGGTCGATCGGGTTTTTCTTCGCCTCCGCTTTGAGTGCCGAAAGATGCCGATTCATTTCAACTCTGACAAGCTCCTTCTCGCGATTTTCGACAGAGAGAAGCCAACGTGGAATTTTCTTCCATGCGACGACACCACCAAGTGCGAGGACTCCGAGAAGTCCACCCAAAACAGCAATTTGCACTGCTGCCATGAGGGCTGACACGACAACTCCGCCGATGACAACAAGGCCAACTACGGCAACTCCGCCATAAAGGAGATGTTTCGACCTGAGCTTTTGCTGCAATTCGATCCCAAACTTCTCACGGATCGCTTGCTCAGCACTATGTGCTACTGTGACAACTTGGTTCACTGGGGTTTTCCTTTCACAAATTGTGATGAACACGAGAGACTCCGAGGTTTAAACTACCCTTTAATTATTATTTGTCAATTTGACGTTTTAGAAACATATTGTGATGTAAAAAACCCCAACGTGGTGGGGTTTTCAAGTCATAAATGCAAATTTCTTTTTGTCGAGCACGGACCGTGCCATCGCATCGGCTACCGCATGTGGGCACTTATCCTCATGGAGCGCACGGTGCATACACCTCACAGGGCGGAAAACTAAATGTCCTCTTAGTGCATACTACACGAGGCTTTGTGTGGATAAGTGATTGACAAAGCAAGTTTTCTTGACATAATTAAGTAGTAGATTAAACATTCTCTTTTCTAGTTTCTTTCCTAGTCCCCTCCCGACGATCACATTAGTAACCAAGTTACTCAAATTTAAAAAATCGATTCGGGCAGGGACTAGGCAAGAAAACGAAGCAAAAAAACACAGGACCCTGTCCTGTGTTTTTTGCTTAAAGAATATTGAAAGAATATTTTAACCTTCAACAAAAGTTAAAGCACTTCCCTTTTTCCCGGCGCGACCTGTTCTTCCAATACGATGCACATAGTCGTCATACGATGACGGTACCTCGTAGTTGATCACATGGGACACATTAGGGATGTCGAGACCTCGAGCAGCAACATCAGTTGCGACCAAAATCTGCACTCGATCATCCTTAAAATCTTTTAGTGCACGCTGACGCTGAGGTTGAGTTTTATTTCCGTGAATGGATGTTGCACGAAATCCTGCATGGGAAAGGTCACGGCCCAGTTTTTCTACTCCGTGTTTTGTGCGTCCAAAAACAAGTACCTTGTTGAATTCTGCCTTTTTTAAGAAATCACAAAGCATGTCAAATTTTTGACCTTTCTCGCGAAAACGAACGATGTCTTGATCAACATTTTTTGCAGTATCCTGCTTCTTCACCGATATACGAATCGGTTCTCGAAGCATGCGGTGTGCC
This sequence comes from Candidatus Lloydbacteria bacterium, assembly GCA_043720495.1. Classification (GTDB taxonomy): domain Bacteria; phylum Patescibacteriota; class Minisyncoccia; order Phycocordibacterales; family UBA6899; genus MHLP01. Next base: position 11,619 of record JAYSSO010000078.1, read on the forward strand.
AAGTCTTCAATTTCACGTGAAAATGTCGCGGAGAAGAAAAGCGTGTGACGTTCTTTTTGCATTTTTTCAATCAAAAATTTAATGTCTGTGATGAAACCCATATCGAGCATGCGGTCTGCTTCATCGAGCACGAGGTTGTCAAACTCGGCAAGCTTAAGCTCACCACGCTCCACGAGGTCGCGAAGGCGTCCTGGCGTACCGATCACCATGCGCACGCGACGGCGAAGGCGCTCAATCTGCATACCCATTGAAGTACCGCCAACAAGGAGCACAGAATAGATTCCAAGGCCACGAGCAAAGCCCATGAACTCTTCGTCAATTTGGAGTGCGAGCTCACGTGTGGGGACAATCACCAGCACTCTTGCATCTGGCTTCAATATCATTTTGTTTATGAGTGGAATGAGAAATGCTGCGGTCTTTCCCTCTCCTGTGTTTGCAATACCAATGACATCGCGACCCTTGAGTACCTCAGGGATTGCCTGGTCTTGGATTGCGGTGGGAATTGTATAACCCTTCTTTGCAATATTTTCTTTCAGTTTCACCTCTATTTTGAGGTCAGCGAATTGGTGGGTAGGTAGATATACTTTTTCTTCAGCAATAACAACCGCGCGACTCACGAAGCGATTGACGTCGATGCTTTCACCTGGATTACGTGTGTTTCCGCGTGATTGAGTACGGCTGGCACCACTTCCTCCACGTGAAAATCCTCCACGACTTCCACCACTACTAAACGATCCACCTCGTGATGATGATGGGCGAGAAGAGGAATATGACGACGATGAAGACGGGCGAACTGAGTAAGCTGAGGGGCGCGTAAAAGGCGCCCGAGATGCGGTGCGTGGCGCATGAGCAGAAGTCGATGCATGCGGTGTGCGTGATTGCTGAGGCGCATGTGAGGCAGTAGCATCAGGAGCTCCACCACGTTCGATGTTGCTGATGAAATTACTTTTCTTGGTGCGCTTCCTGGGAGGCTCGTAGCGACCACCTCCACCGATTCCACCGAGCACAACAGCACGGCGTGTGCCACCACCATATGAGGGTCGCGGGCTTGAATACCCTCCGCGGGCAGGTTGATTTCTGTCTTGCATAATAAATTTGTTAGTGCCGTTACGCGGATGCATAGCAGCTATTGAATAGACCCCACAACGTACCTCTGTGACTGCCATCTGTTGTGGAAGTCTCTCGATATTCGGCACCATAAGCCATTACCTAAGAGAGGAGTTATATGAGACTATCATCCTATCATGCCTTGACTTTTTTGTCAAAGAGTGATAAAATTCGGAAACTATAACCACCAGGAGTGCGAATGCTTGGAAACTGTTCTGTCAGCGAGAAATCAATACCGAGCAATCTCGGTAGCAGTGGGGACGAACTGGTCGCCCGCTCCCACGACCCTCTCGAAGGTGCGGAAATGTGCCAAAGGACTGAACTGAGTCCACAGGTGCTCGACACACTAGTTTTTGAAGATTCCGAAGGAGGAACCGTCGACTAACATACACACCCACCGCAATCGCGGTGGGTGAGTTTTTTAATCCTTCTTCTTATGCTTACTGCGTTCGGCTTCAGTCAGGAATTTCTTGCGTAGGCGGACAGACTTTGGAGTTATTTCCAAAAATTCATCATCTGACATTACCTCAAGGCCATTTTCAATACCCAAAAATTTTGGTGGCACGAGATTGAGCGCATCGTCTGTACCTGACGCACGCATGTTGGTAAGTTGTTTTCCCTTAGTGGGGTTGACCGGCATTTCCTCACCCTTGGTCGTATTGCCGATAACCATACCTTCGTAGACTTCAACGTTGGGAGCAATATAGAGCTCACCACGAGTCTGGAGATTGGCGAGTGAGTAACCGAGCGCCTTGCCGTTTGCCATAGACACCATAGAGCCAACAACGCGATGCTCAATGTGACCTGCATGTGGCTTAAAGCCCACAACGCGTGAAGACATGATTCCCTCCCCCTTCGTGTCTACAATAAACTGATTGCGGTAGCCCAGGAGACCGCGAGTGGGGCCTTCAAAAATCATACGCAACATATTGTGCGTCTGAGTCATGTTCGTCATGACGCATGCACGATTACCGAGCTTCTGGATAACCACACCCTGTGACTCAGATGGAACATCTATCGTCACCTCTTCAAATGGCTCACACCGTATTCCGTCAACTTCCTTGATGATGACTTGTGGCTGAGAAACCTGAACTTCAAAACCTTCTCGGCGCATGTTTTCAAGAAGAATAGCAACGTGAAGTTCACCACGTCCCGATACCTTGAACGTGTCGCCTGCGGAGCTGGCAAAATCTACCTTGAGTCCCACGTTTACCTCGAGTTCTTTGGTGAGGCGCTCACGAATCTGACGCGACGTGACAAATTTTCCTTCACGACCTGCAAACGGCGAGTTGTTGATAAGAAAATAAAGTTCAATGGTAGGTTCGTCCACGGTGATAGCTGGAAGCAGTGCTACGTCTACCGTATGCGCAATTGTTTCACCAATGTAGATATCGGGAATTCCTGCAATAATACCAATGTCCCCCGCAACAATTTCAGTTACGTCTTGGCGACCGACTCCTTTGAAGGTAAACAGTTTAGTGACTTTACCTTTATAGGGCGCATTGCCTTCGTGGAGCACGACGACATTGTCGCCAAGTCTCACCGTACCCTCGGTGATGCGTGCAATACCTAGGCGTCCGAGGTAGTTGTCATACGCGAGGTTAAATGACTGTGCACGAAGTGGTTTATCCGCAGCACCAGGAATTGAGGCGACAGGAACGTGCTCAAGTATAAGGTCGAGCATGGGCGTGAGGTCCTTTCGCTCATCGGTGAGTTTGCGCATTGCAACACCCTCACGACCAATCGCATATACGACGGGAAAAGAGAGCTGTTCGTCCGTGGCACCAAGATCCATGAATAGCTCGAAGACTTTTTCTTCACACTCATCGGGATTTGCAGCGGGCTTGTCTATTTTGTTGATAACCACGATGGGCTTAAGGCCGAGCTCAAGCGACTTCTTGAGCACAAAGCGCGTCTGAGGCATTGGACCTTCCTGTGCATCAACGATAAGGAGGACGCAGTCAATTGAGCGGAGTACGCGCTCAACTTCAGAGCCAAAGTCGGCGTGTCCGGGGGTGTCAACGATATTAATTTTTGTGTCTTTGTAGTTGCAGGAAGTGTTTTTGGAGTAAATCGTAATCCCGCGCTCAAGTTCAAGTGCATTGGAGTCCATGCTCTCCCCTTCAGCAAACATGCCTGTTTGGCGCATCAAAGAATCGGTCAAGGTTGTTTTTCCGTGGTCCACGTGTGCGATGATAGCGATGTTGCGTATTTCCATAAAAATTGAGGTAAATTTAAACGCCCGCATGGCGAGCGTCGATATAAGGAATATACATTACTCCGCATTATATTGCAATTTTGTTAAGTAGTTTGAGGCTTTATTCTTTTATATACTGTATTTGGCATGTTCTATAGGAGAAGGTCGAAATGGATATTTGGAAAATTTTGCTACGGAAAGCCTACGAGGAAGCGACAAAAAGCCCCGACCCGTCAACCCAGAATGGCGCCGTCATAGTGCGGAACAGCGAGAAGACCATTGTTGGCACGGACTGCAATCGCCTCCCGGATGGCATCGTACACACACATGAGCGCCTTTTTACGCCACTCAAATATCTGTATGTTGAGCATGCGGAATTCGGCTCTGTGTTCGATGCAATGAACAAGTCAGGGCTCGGAAACCTTATCGGACACACGATTGTTTGCCCCTGGGCAGCATGCACGGGATGTGCAAAAACAATTATGCGTTCTGGTATTCTCCGGCTGGTGCGCCACAAAGATGCCACAGACCGCTCAGCGGGAAATACGAAATGGATCGACGAGATCCGCGAAGCCGACGTCATGATGCGCGAAAAAGGCATCGAGATTATTGATGTTGTCGGTCCGCTTGGTGCACCCCAGATAAGGCACGGCGGAACATATTGGACTCCATAAAACTTAGCCCCGCAAATTTGCGGGGATTTGTCTTATTGACAAATGTATGCCAGAATGCCGAAATGGAAAAGAAAAAATACGGACCGAAGGTAGGCGCAAAAAATAGAGACGTCACCTCCAAACGATACATCAGTCGCAAAGCCACATTTGGTGCACCGAGTGGGAAGCCGACAGCGCGCCCTTACGTAGCAAAAACTAGCGCCAGATCCTACCAGCCTCGTGATGCTGGCACATCTGGGTCCCCATTCAAACCTCGCGAAGGAGGCTTCAGGGCTCGTCCCACTTCGTCCGGATTTGGCAAAACGCCATTCACGAGACCAGTCTACGAAAAAAATCCTTTCACCACCGCCACCGTGAGGCCAAACTCGACTGGGTATGTGAAAAAAACATATTCACCTAGGGCACCGAGCGCCGACATGGGAGAGCGCAAGCCGTTTGTGCGTGCTCCAGGTGCGGTCAAGGGTGCACATGAGGGCAAGGCGGGTTATACACCTCGGACCGGCGCAAAAGCCTTCGGAAAGAGGGGTGGAAAGAAAGTATATGCCAAACGTGCGGACGCAGGTGGGAGGGCGGGCTTTAAACCAGTATTTAAATCGGTTGTGCCAAACAAGCCTCGCACCGCATCAGCATCATGGGGCGCAGTGGCTTCATGGTATGACAAACATTTGAACGAGGCTGACACCTATCACGAAAAGGTAATACTTCCCAATCTCATACGGCTCATCGACGCCGAGGCTGGTGACAACGTGCTTGATTTGGCTTGTGGTCAAGGATTCTTTACACGGGCTATCGCCAAAGCCGGAGCAAAAGTCGAGGGAGTCGATGTGGCCCCTGAGCTCATTGCCATCGCAAAAGCACAGTCTCCCCTTATTCCCTACCACGTAGCGAGCGTTAAAAAACTCTCGATGTTCGAGGATGAAACTTTTTCAAAGGCACTCATCAGTCTATCAATACAAAACATAGAGGAGATCGAACTCGTCATGAAAGAATCGTCACGTGTACTCCGGGCAAGTGGCATACTCCACATCGTCATGAACCATCCAGCCTTTCGAATTCCCAAGCAATCGTCGTGGAATTATGACGACAAACAGCACGTGCAATATCGTCGCGTTGATCAGTACCTCTCAAACTCCAACACCGCAATCGACATGCACCCCGGTTTCTCGGACTCACCACAAACGATTTCATTTCACCGGCCACTGCAATTTTATTTTAAAGCACTCAGCAAGGCCGGGTTTGCGGTCACCAAACTGGAAGAATGGATTTCACACAAAGGAAGTGACTCCGGCCCTCGTGCAGGAGCAGAAAACAGGGCGCGCAAAGAGATTCCACTCTTTCTCTATCTGCAGGCAGTAAAACAATAACCAGTGCGTAATTGACGTTGCGGTTTTTTTAATTATGAAATCCCCACCTATAGGTGGGGATTTCATAATTTTTTCCTACTGCACAAACTGCACAAAAAACTGGCGAAGGCCGGTAGCGCCGACGCGCACATCACTTCACCGTGACGAGTCCCGCTGCGAAAGTGTCTTTGTCTTTCCAGAGGCGATAGAACATCAGCTTCACTATTTCGGTAGTGATAAAGTATGCACCAATAAGGATTCCTGCGGGGATAAGGTAATTGAGTCCGGGCTCAATGAAGTGAAATACCTCCTGCACTTTTGGTATATAGAGCATGCCGACGGTGAGTGTCATGACAAAAATAGAGAGAAATATCAGGCTATTTGCTGGGCGTCGTGCTTTCCAGAATGGGAGTGTCGTGCGAATAGAGAATACAATAATGAGTTCGGTGATGATGCTTCCTGCAAACCACATTGTTTGAAGCACGGATTCGCCAAACTGCTGGAAATATCCGAAAAATGCAAAATCAAACATCGTTGATACCACACCGAGTACGATAGCTACGGATGTGAGCTCGGTCACTTTGTACCCCTTGGGTTTTTCTAACTCCTTGTCGTCCACGTTGTCTGTCGCAATGGTCATCATGGGAAAATCGGAAAGCAGATTGAGGAGCAGTACCTGGATAGGAAGCATGGGCAAATATGGAATAAAAAGCGAAGAAAAGGCCAGGGCGAAAAAATTACCAAAATTTGACGCAAGCGTAGCACGCAAATATTTCATCGAGTTTGCAAATATCTTGCGACCCTCCTTCACACCGTCGATGATTACCATAAGCGAGGGATTAAGGAGGACGAGGTCTGAGGCGTCCTGTGCAATATCCGAAGCATTCGCAACGGCAAGGCCCACATGTGCCATCTTGAGCGCAGGCGCATCGTTAAATCCTTCACCAAGAAATCCTACCAAGTGACGCTTCTGGAGTAGCATGATAATTTCAGTTTTCTGAAGGGGCATAGTTCGGGCGAATACATGATACCTATCCACTGCTTCAATTTTTTGCTCGGGAGTCATGCGGTCCAGCTCATCACCAGTGATGACTTCGTTTTTATCAGTAATGATACCTGCTTCGCACCCCACCCAAGCACCTACTTCACGCGCGTCTCCAGTAATAATCTTCACCTGTACACCAAGCTTCGTGGCTTCCCGCACCGCTTCACGGGTTGATGATTTCAGTGGGTCGGCAAATGAAATGAGTCCCACCACGCGTACGCCCCGTTCTGTCTCATCGGTAACCTGTGTTATCCAGTTTTCTTTTTCACTCCAGGCAACTGCAATAACGCGACAGCCCTTACTTCCTTCGGTTTCGATCCAGGATTTTGTTTCAGCATCTATTTCGGCGTTTGCAGTTTTGTAGACCACCTCAGGCGAACCACGCATGATGAGTGCGTGCTGTCCACCCATGTCTATGAGTACTGAGTCACGCCGACGAATAGGGTCAAACGGCAATTCATCGATGCGCGTGAGGGTTGGTAATGCTTTTTTCATGTCACTACTCGCACTATCTATGATGGCGGTATCAAATACACTATTTTGAATATTTGTTGAGCCTGGCGCCGACAGCGGAACCATCAGTGCGAAGCGGAGTGTCTCCTCCTTGTTGCCAAACAAACCCGATACTGCCAGCTTGTTTTCGGTAATCGTTCCTGTCTTGTCAGTACAAAGCACGTCAATGGAGCCAAGGTCTTCTATTGCGGATAGCCTACGTGGAACGATGTGCTTTTTTGCCAGATTGAGCGCCCCGCGGGACAAGGAAATGGTCATCACCAGAGGGAGGGCCTCAGGGATAACACTCACGGTGAGGGCAATGGAGAAAAGCACAAATCTTGCTGCATCAAATTCATCCCCATGAACAAAATAATTTAATACAAAAATAAGGGGTATGGTCCCCAGTACGAGCTTGAGAATAAACTTTGAAAACTTGCTAATGCCATCTTCGAACGCACTTGGACTTTCTGCTTCTTGCATGTGCTTCGCAATGTCCCCAATCACCGTCTGTGCTCCGGTGGCAAAAATGAGGACCTCGGCGTCTCCAGAAAGAAGAGTTGTGCGGGTAAACCCGATATTGGTTGCCCCATAATACCCGCGAGGGGGCTCGCCTAGTGCACCCACGGATTTTGCTATTGGCTCTGTTTCGCCCGTCAGTGGGGATTCGTCTACAGTGACCTTTTCTGCGCGAATGAAGTATCCATCCCCTGGAAGCATGTCTCCCGCATCAAGGAGCACGATGTCACCCGGGACAATTGAGTTCACCGATATGAGCGACTCTACACCATCCCGCCGTACGCGCGTTTTGCGATCAACAAAAGTTTTGAGTAAGGAAAGTGCTTTTTCCGCACGGAATTCCTGATAAAATCCGAGTACGGCATTGAGAAAAAGGAAAAGAAAAACCATCCCCGCGTCCACGTACTCCCCCTGAAAAAGCGACACCGCACAAGCCGCAAGCAACAAATAGACAAACGCAGACTTAAACTGTCGCAGGAATATTGTGACCCAACTAGTGGTCTTTTCATTCAAGGCGTTTGCACCATAGATGCCCTGACGCAATGTCACTTCAGATTGGGATAACCCTGCTGTGCGCGTTTTGAAAAGCAGAAATGCCTCTTCTGTGTTTTTGAGTGCAATATCTGCAAAATCCGCAAAGACAGTGGGCTCTTTTATCTCCATATGAAAATAACAATTACGTAACTCTACTCTCCTAACGTACCAATGTTTTCTGGAACAGCAAATATCGTGACCTCAACTATCTTTCCTACACTCGGCCGATACAGGATTGCTTTTTTTGCATCAGCATACAGGAGTACCTTGTCGCCGGTTTCAGCATTCGCAAAAAATGGCTGACCAGCAAGTACACTAAGGTCCTTCACCGTTGCTATCGTGGGGAGTTCCTCACTTGGAAGAATCATAATTTCTGCCACCGCACTCACTATTTTCCTTGCTTGATTCTCTTTATTTTGCGAAGTGTAATAGAGGGAATAAAAATAGTACGAAACACCCAAAGAAACGAGCAAAAGAAGGATAAGGAAAGCCTGGCCCAGGGTGAAGACGAGCGGATCTTTGTCAGCGTTGAGATTAATGCTTATTTCGGTGCGATACCAACTCATGGTTTTAGTATAACATACGAATTCTTAGCATTGAACAACCCGGAATAACCCCCTATCTTCCCATCAGATAGAGCCGTTTGACCTCGGCTGAAGTGAGGATGCGGTTATAGATGCGGACTTCGTCGAGGGCACCGTCGAAAGAGCTATTAGGAAAAGCGTCAGAATAGTTACCTATATGCTGAATACTTGCTCCACCTTCGTCATTCCTGGTTCCGCTAGGGATAGAGAAAGTCGTAACTGTTTGCGGAGTAGCATTGATATACACAACTGGTACGTTTGTCGTCGAAGACCCGTCATAGGTCATACATGCATGCTGCCAAACGTTGAGCGTGATTGCACCAGCCTGCGCTCGCCAAATACCTTTAAGGACTGTGAAGGTTTGAGAAAAATAATAAGTTTGTATTCCGCTGTCGTCATCGGCAAGTTGCAGTGACCAGACGGCATCAACACCATCATCTCTTGTCATGATCGTCGAATCACTAGCACTCAATCCATATGAACGCGGTTTTATCCATGCACAAATTGTTTTAGTCGCCCCAAGCGATGCTCCGGCACTTGCGAAACGAACGTCATGCGTTGAGTTATAACCAAACTGGAGCGCCTGCCCCACCTTCCCTATCACCGGTGCGGTTCTTGTTGCCATGTTGGTGAATACACCATCATTGCCCTGTCCTCCGCGGTCGAGGGCTTTGTTTGTTGTCCAATTGATGTCCGGGCCGTTAAAGCTCCACAGGCCCATGAGACCGCTTGTGGATCGATTGTTCTGGGAGGTGTTCACTTTGGCTCCACCCAGGAGGTAGAGTTGCTTTGTTTCTGTGGCAGTAATCGCGCGATTGTAAACGCGGACTTCGTCGATTGACCCGTCGAAGAAAAGCGATGGTGTGTCAGAGTTCGCACCAATTGAGGCCTTAAGCGACGCGGTCGAGCCACGCGTCGTCGCAGGATTAGTGGCGTTTTCAACCCCGTCAATATAAAGCACAGTGCCCGAGACAGTACTGAAAGTTCCGACAACGTGGTACCAAGTCTCTCTAGTCCAAGAGGCACTAATCGAACCGACCGAGTTATGACCACCTCCCCCGTTCCCTGTCCCGAATCCTAGTTTCCCAGGAACTCCAGAAATACAGAGACCGCAGACATCCAGAAGGAAATATATGTCGTTATTGGAAGACGGATCGGCAACATGAAGCAAAGTCTGTCCGACGGGAGTTGTGCTGTTAAAATTGTTTCTCAGCTTAAACCAGAACGAAACGGAATAGCTTCCGCTCTGGACGTCGTTTGCAATCGGATCACTGTTTACATAATCATTCACCCCGTCAAAATTAAGTGCCTGACCTAATTTTCCGATACCAGGAGTCGTCGATGTGGACATGTTGGTCATCACTCCGGTGTTGCCATTTCCCGAGAAATCGTTGGTTTTGTTCGTGCGCCAGTCGGTATTTGCGCCACTGAAGTCCCACATGCCGACGAGTCCAGAAGTGAGGCGTTTGTTTTGCGAGGTGTTGAGCTTGGAGGCACCGGTTTTGTAGAGGGTGGCGGCTTCTCCGGCCGAGAGCGCGCGACTGTAGACGCGGACCTCGTCGATCTTGCCATTGAAAAAGCAACAGGGATCGTCAGGGCGATCGACGCCGATGTAGAGGGGGGCGTTGTTGAGCATTGAACCACCCGGCAACACATCACTATATGATTCTGTTGTACGGTCTACGCCGTTCAGATAAATTTTCATTCCTGTTCGGTTCGCACTACCGCTATACGTAATAGCAACATGGTTCCATCTTCCTGTCGTAAGTGCTCCCGCTGATGACGTCGCTACTATAGCAGAACCGTCTGCGATCACAATTGCAAACTTAAGACAATTTCCGGCAAGACATTGGGGATCTCCTGCTGGCTGAACCACAAATAAAGCGTAGCCTGTGTATAGTCCTCCGGTCTGTACCACTTTTTCAAAGATGGCATCTTCATCGGTTGCGGCATTTCTATATACCCAACTAGAGATAGAAAACGCATTCGTTTGATCGAAATCAAAATTTTGTTCGTTGGCAATGCTCACATAGTCATTTGTTCCATCAAAGTTAAGCCCACCTCCCCGCTTGCCCGTACCCCAGCCTGAGGTGGACGTCGGGGGAAGGGCCATGTTTACGGTGGTGGCAAAATTTCCTCGTCCGGAGAAATCGGTCGCGATGGTGCTTGTGCCTTCATTGAAATTCCAGTATCCAACGAGGCCAAGATTATTCGCTGGTTTGTTGAGTACCGCGGCAGACGTAACCGTGGGGAGAAGAGCGAAAATACAAATGAAAACAAGAACTACACCAAAGTAGCGGATAACTTCTCCGAGGTACGACCTTTCAGAGCCAAGGTCGTACCTCAATCCGCTACTTTGGAAGCTTAGCTTCCAAAAGCCCTTATTCTTCTTGGCAGATGTGATTATTGAAAGTTCCATGTTGAAAGTATGTCACTGACGATTGCAGTATTTCCCTCGTTTGTGCTCACTTGGTAGAGGTTGCCATGTGCGACAAACCACACTTCGTGGCTTTTGCCCCCAAAGGCCTCATTGTCGCTTCCAAATTCTATAACGTTACCAATACTAGAAATAGTCCTGGTTGCACTATCAGTAATACGCATGCCGGGAATATCACGCTTCACGCGCTCGTGCGTAAGCTCCTCTGCGGGCTCATCCCACATGCTAATGACTATCTGCACGCCCCGCTTTTTGCTCGCATCTTCGATAAGCACCGTCGTCACCGCTTCCCCACCCTCATCGGTATCGTCAAGCGAGGTGGTAGTAAATCCCACGGGTAGAACAAATGAAAATGCGTAATTGGGATTCACATAACGTCCGTCTCGTATGGAAGCATCAGTATTCTGCTCAGCAGTACCTGTCGAAACAGGCAATGTATCCACGGGGGGTGCAATTTTTTGGAAGCTTAGCTTCCAAAAGTACACCACGAAGACCGCTACTGCGACAACGACTATTATGGTGAGTGTTTTTTTGTTTTTGCTGAACGACATTTATTTGTTTGATGACTTTTCTAAGACTATCGAAGGCCGCCTTAGGTATTTTTTGGAAGCTTAGCTTCCAAATATCTTACCTATGGAGCGGGTGGACTCTCTACTGGTGGAGTTTCCGGAGGTTGGGGTACTTCCGCGGGAGGCTCTGCTGGAGGAATCTCGTCTCCTCCAGTTTCGGCGGGGGGTGTGACAGATGGGGCATCGGCTGGCAGTGCGTCCGCAGGTGGAGTTTCTGCTGGTGGTGTTCCGCTTCCACCTCCACCAAAGCTCGAATCGGTTGCGGTACCATCGCACTTGCCCGGAAGTGCCGAGATTGCACCAGATGCAACCTGGAGACAGTATGGGTCACTCGTAGACTTATCAAAGATGGTGACTCCTGTTGGCATGTCTCCCGTACCCACTTCAAGTTGCTCTTCGGCAAAAATATTTTTTGCACGAACTGTATGTGCCTTGATGTTACCCGATGCATCAATCGACCACGTCCCATTCGCACTCGCAATCCGTCCCACATTAAAGATGTCATTCCCCAGCATGTCGATAGCCTTGTGCATGGCAACACTGTCGCCAGTATCCTCCCATGCAAGACCAGGAGTCTTTGAGGTATACACATACTGTCCAAGGTTGATGAACATCATGACCTTTCCAATCTTCACTTCCTGTACGTGCATGCTTCCGGTGCCATCAGCTGGAGTAGTGGAGGAAATAGCGACGCCAGCAGATGGGGCAAGCTCCTGCATGTCTTGTGTACAGGTCGTGACATTTTTCGTGGTGGTCGTGCCATAGGATCCTCGCTTGTCTCCCTCACTGTCTCCACCTCCACCATAGGTGTTGGAGTTGGTTTCGAAGGTGGTCACACAGGTGGGTGTACCTGAGGCAACACGATTGGTTTCTGTTTCAATGGTGGCTTCTGAGAGATAGACCGTGGCGTCCCATGCTTCAAGTGCCGTACCCACGACGGTAGCTCCCTGTGGCGTGTTGGTGCCTGCGCGCATACCGATGCCTGAGAGTGAGGAGAGTACGATTTTGTCACCCACACGTATCTCCCCGTTCTCATTTGAGATTTTGACGGGTACACGTCCGACGAGACCAACCGGGAACTCGGGAATATCCATGAGGCGTTTCTCTCCGAGTCCGAGCACAATACCTGGCTTCGTGGCGACGACACCGAGGACCGTGTCCGTCGTCGTGCCCGCTTTCCCGATAGTGTACTTGCCACTCGTGCGGATGATGTCACCAGCTTCGAGCGCTTCGGTGGAGTAGAAGATTTCGGCGAGGTCGGTGGCGCCGGTGTTGTACTGGATGGCGCTAATGCGACCGGAGGTGGAGGCTACACACGTGCCGTCACTATCCACACAGATTCCTCCGAAGCCGATTTGGAGACTTGCTTGGGTGAGAGTTTGTCCGGTTTGACCAATGGTAGTGGTACCTCCGGCAGTTACCTTAAAGCGTGAGTTCTGGTTGTGCTTGAAGTCCACGAAGTTGCCGGTAAAGGAGCCGGTGCGTGCGAAGTCCATTTCGAGGCCGGTGCCGCTGAAGGCGGAGGTGTCTTGGTAGAAGATGGCGGCGGAGGATGCGGTCATGGTGTTCGTGTACAGACGGAGGATGTTGCCACCGGTGGTGCCGGATGATTCACCGTAGAGTGCGGCGGGGGTGGAGGTGCCACCTGCCAAACCAGTGGTGATGGCTTGAATACCAAAGGTGTTACCGGTTGTGCGAATTCCCGTGTTCACTCCCCATGTATTGTTGCCACCGTTTGCGACGATTTCAAGACCACGCACAAGATTGGAGATGGAGGTGCTATCGACGACGCGAATGATCTGTGCAATTGCGGTATTGGTGGCAGTTGAGCCAGTGGGAGTGTTCAAGAGCACGAGGCGATTCCCGACTTGCGTGGTGTTGAGTGCAGAAGGATTGAAGGTATACATCTGGTGGATACCAGCAATGGCGGTCGTGGCACCACTACCAACAAGGCCGATGGTGTTGTCCATGATGAGGCGAGCGGAGGAGATGTTGGTGGTGGTACCGAGGCCGATGAAGCCGTTTTGATTGACGCCTCCGATATAGAGTGTGGGTGAGGAACTTCCGAGGTTGGAGACGACAAATGCAGGGTTGGCGGTATCGAGCTCGACGGAGAGGCGGGCCCATGGGCTCGTGCTACCCACTCCAATATTGCCGTTGTTTGCGACAGTAAATACCTCACTCGTACTGTTGTTGAGTGAGAGGATCTTGCCGGTGCCCATTTGGGTGGTGGAGGCGAGGGCGACGGAAGAGGAGGCGAAGATTGCGAGGGGGCTATAGGCGACGATGCCGAGTTGGATGGTGTCTAAGGTGAGGCGATCCCACTGGGTGTATTTCGTGGAGGAGGTGGCAAAGTCGGCGATGGAGGAGGCGCCTACTCCGGAGTATGAGTTACCAGTGAGACTGTTGCCCGTTGAAGCACCATCCACAAAAATTGCGCGACCAGTTCCCGCGGTATCTGTGATGTTGTTGCTGGAAAGCAGATTGCGCACACCACTGCTCAGAAAGACCCCGTGCGATCCTGTGACATCCACACCATTATTTGAGATGTTGTTTCCTGTGATGGTGTTGTCGTCTGAGTTCAGTGTCAAGTTGATTCCGTGGCCTCCGTTACCGGTAATCGTGTTGCCCGTAATGGTGAAGCGGTTAGCGTCAGAAGTGAAGATACCATCACCGGTATTATTGTATATCAAATTTCCTGTGATCGTCGTACTTGTGGCTTGAAGTGCAGCTGAAATACCATCTGATCCGTTCGCAAAAATAGTATTTCCTGAAATAACATCACGCTCCACACCAAGGGAGAGACGAATACCGACACTCCCATTATTACTTGAGGTATTTCCCGTCACCGTATTGTCTCTCGAGTTCAAGGTAGACTGGATACCGTACAGGAGATTCGCATTGACCACATTCCCGACTAACTGGTTCCCAACTCCGATATCTACTGAAATACCAGAATAGTTGCGGTTGGCGATATTGCCGACAATCGTACTCCTGGTGAGTGCGTTTGTGTAGATACCGACACCCACAACAGTGTCCCACCCCGTTACGATGTTGTTTGCAACGACAATCTCCGTGGATGATTGGAGCCAAATACCGTCTTCTCTACCATCGACGATGTGCATACGCTCAATAGTGGACGAGGAGACGTTCGAGAAGTAGATACCCTGTTGGTTGCCGGTGTTCCCTGCCTTATTTCCATCGATTGTGAAGCTGGAGATGAGGAGGCGCGCCATGTTCGTCGCATTGATGATGTTAATGTTGCTATTGACTCCACTTGCCAACTTCACTATCGTCCCTGGTCCGCTACCCATAAGTTGTGTGCCGTTCGCCATCGTCGTGGTGCCGTTCACACTGAAGTCTCCTTCCAAGAGATACACCTTTCCTCCCATGCCACGCGACGAAGTGTATGCAGCGGTGATAGCTGCATTGATTTCATTCTGGTCTCCTGTACCGTCCGCGACATAGTCAGCATAGTTCTTGTTCTTGGAGTTAGAAGCAGCGACAACATAGGTAGCGGCTTGGCCTTTACCAATACAGGTGGAGGTTGCACTGAGGTCACGGAAACACCCACCCGAAAGCGCAATACCATTAAACGTGGAGGTCGCACCAGTAACGATGATCTGTCCTGTTGCGCCAAGATTGGTGGTGGAGGCGGTGGTGCTAAAGAGCGTGGTTGCCGTAATCGCGGTGCTTGATGCATACGGGAAGCGCGACGCAAAAGTGGTGGACGTTGCAATGAAATATTCCGCAGTGGGGGTACTGGTGGCGATATATGACGTGCCATTGAATGCCACGAGTGCAGTGCCGATGGCTCCCGCGTTGGTACCACCACGTGCAATGGGAAGTATACCGGTGAAGTCGGAGGTGGAGAGGTCAAGGGAGGCGGATGAGGAGACGACACCTCCCGTGGTGCGGAGGATGCCGTTTGCGAGCCAGTT
>JAYSSO010000079.1:0-3252 GCA_043720495.1 Candidatus Lloydbacteria bacterium
CCCCCGGCATACTATCGTCCGGTGCCACGTGTCGAGTTTTGATCAACTCTGGAGGATATCGCTCTGCGCGCGACACACTGAGCCTCCACTCGTTTTTCACCACTATCACCATCCCGTGTAGCGGCTAGTGTGAATTTTTAAAGAACTTTCTCTACAAGCCCACCACGCCGTTGTGATGAACTTGATAAAGTGCAGAAGGGTGACGTCCTTCTGCGGTGACGGTGATTTATTGACTGGGATCACTTTCCCAGGGCGCCACTTAGGCGAACCGCTCACGAAGCGCGAGGGCTTCGTCTTGGCGTCCATGGTTTTCAAGCCACAGACACACGCGACGATGTTCCTCGGGGCACTTCCGTGCCTGCTCCAAGAGCGACTCCTCCCGTTTTGCCACCCAACCGGTGGTCCACGAGAACGCACGGGCACGACCATCGACGACGACTACTTGCATGGCATTCTCCTTTGGGTTACGGGTGGGGCTACTCAATGAACTTAACTTGCTGTGTATATCATACGCGAGGTTTGGTGAAATGTCAATTTATATGTCTACTGAGTCACTACTTGTGGTGTTATAAATTGCTTATTTATATTGTTAAATCTAGATGTTTTGGATATTTAGAAAATGTCTGTCAAAATTATTGACTATTATTTGAAGTGGGTGTAGGATTCAAGATAACAACGCCAAACAACTTCTTCGAGGTCGCACCTTCCAAAGCTAAGGAACGACCTCAGTTTGGCGAATCAGTTTACGAGGAGACACCTTCCAAGGCCAAGGAGTCACCTCTGAAACTTCTAAATATATGGAACATTTAATTTTACCTTTACGAAATTTAGGATTGTCGGATAAGGAGGCACGGGTATACCTTGCGCTTCTTCAACTTGGGCCGGCGACACCTTATAAGATTTCGAAGCGTGCACACTTGAAACGTCCAACTGCATATGTAATCGCGGAGGAATTGCTCGAAAAAGGATTTGTCGTACAAGCGCCAGGGGAGAAACACACGTACATCGCTCGACCACCCGAGGTGCTGTTTGAAGAAGCTGAGGGCAAAATGAAAAGTGCACGGAAGTGCTTGCCGGAGCTGAAAAGTCTACAGGGCGGTATTGCAGAGAAACCGACCGTACTTTATTTCGAGGGCGTCGAAGGAATTCGGCAGGCGCTGTTTCACCGCATAAAGGAAACTCATGATACCGAAATCGTTGGGTTCTATGCAGACGCATCCTTTGCAAGTCATTCGCTCCTCCCGGTTACCATGGAGTACAACGAGTATCGCGTGGCGCACAATATCAAGGCGCGGGGGATTGTTACAGACACAAAAGAGCTCCGTGAAATGGGGTTTGATAAATTCTTTAACATGAAAGACCAAGCAAGTTCGGCTTTTAACGCAAAAATTGTAAGCAAAGATATTTATAGTTCAAACGCCTCATTTGAATTTTATGAAAACTTTATTAAAGTCATTTTCTTCGACACAGCACTTGCCGTCATTATCGAGTCACCGACGATGGCGAAAGCCATGCGACAAATATTTGAAATGCTGTGGTCACGCATTCCGGCTGAGGAATTCAATAAGAGTAAGTTTGTAAAGTAAAGGTATAATAGAAATAACATGAAAGAACTCACTTTTAATAGAAAACGGCCCGAGGAGATTCCTCCAGTACCTGTACCCAACGTACGCAGCCAAGGATCAAGGGCGGTACCAACAATGCGCACATATGGGAAAGACGTTAAGGAGCTGATGCAGGACGACCACATCACTAAAACTCAAGTTATTATGGCGGAAGAGGAGAGGAGGGAGGAGCGCGGAGAAGCGCGAACCGTGCATAATGACGACTCACATCTGACAAAAATTATTTTTGTGCTCGTCTTGGTTCTCGCGCTCGGTATTGGCGTTGGAGCATATGTACTCATTGGCACGAAGCCCACCACTCCGGGGGATACGGGGGAAAGAGCACCTATCAAAAGGACGGAACGCATGCTTGAAATTCCGATCACCAATTCACCCCGTGAACAAATCTTGGCAGACACCGCTCTCGCCTATAGCAAAACAACATTCACGCCTAATGAGTCTCGTGTCATTGCATTTACTTGGAGCGCGGAGAATACTCAGAAACGTGACGCCACGTCGGGTGAAGTACTCAGAGCACTTGCCACAACAAAAATCCCTGAGGTTTTTCTTCGCTCGATACTTCCAGAAATAATTCTCACTGTTGAAGGTAAAACTATTAGCGACCCGCTTATTGGCTATTTAACACTGGCCACAAAATCGTACGCAAATTCGGTTGCAAGTATGTTGCTCTGGGAGGAGACAATGGCGCCAGACTTAATTCCACTTCTAGATTCAAAATTCCAAAGATCACAACTTATCGAACTTCGTAACCGAAAGTGGAGTGATAAGCGTATTTCGGAAATAGACGCACGAATTCTGGAGGATGCAGACTCCCGTGTAGTGATTGCATATGCGTTCATTAATAAAACACATATCGTCATTGCTGGAAATGACATAGTACTCAAGTCTGCTATTGACCGCATACAGTCCGGAAAGGATCAGTAATTCGCACTATTGCGCGGGAACCCTGTTCGGGTATGATGAGCCCATATGATTAACGTCACACAATTTAAAGAAAGCCTTTCGAGCGAAAGGATGAAACTGCTGAGTGAGCTCAGCAAGTACGCACGTATCAACCCCGATAACCAGAATGACTGGGAGCCGATTGCTGGGAATCTCAACGCTGAACAGGCGGAGGCAGAAGAGCGCGCAGGCGAAATCACTGATTTTGAAGAGCGGAGTGCGATTGAATATGAGCTCGAGAAGCAACTCCATGATGTTGACGACGCACTAGTGCGGATTGAAAAGGAAGAATACGGCCTCTGTGCAGTATGCAAGGGAGAGATAGAGGAGGAACGACTCTTGGTAAATCTTGCTGCGAAAACGTGTAAGGCGCACATGGAATAATTGCTCGGTACTACACATCATGGCATTTGCAAAAGTCTATTCCATTCAACCGACGCTCTCAAGGGGACACCGGATAACCGTTGAAGCAGACCTCACAAAGGGCCTTCATGCATTTTCTATTGTCGGACTACCGGACAAGGCAGTCGAAGAAGCTCGCGATCGCGTGAGTGCAGCAATAAAAAATAGTGGTTACAAGTCTCCCAAACAGCGCAACCAGAAAATTACTGTGGCGCTTGCACCCGCATCCCTCAAAAAAGAAGGTCCGTCTTTTGACCTTCCCATTGCACTCTCCTATTTGCTC
>JAYSSO010000080.1:0-1329 GCA_043720495.1 Candidatus Lloydbacteria bacterium
CGCTGCCGGATTGTGGAACTACCATTTGAGTTACGGGACATAAAAACACACCGTGGGGTGTGTTTTTTAACGGGTGGGTCTTATTGGGGAGCAAGTCTATTATTTAGGCTGGAACCTATACCATCCCCAAATAACCTATCCACAATAATCCTCCAATTGTGGCACCGACATTGAGAAAATTTTGCGACATATCTCGATATGCCTTAAAATTTTCTCTTCCTCGGAACCCAAATTGGCGAATTCTTTATGGAAGAGTTATCTGGAGATGGTATTACTCTTTACAGAGACTCGGGAACGCACTGCAACCCGCTTCTTTTCAACTTTAATATCTATCTCCTCACCTTTCATTCCAACGGTAACAATCCCACCCGCCATCATGCGCTCTTTGATAATTGCTGTTGCAACAGGAGTAAGAATTTTGTCCTGAAGTAGCCTGCGCAGGGGTCTAGCTCCATACTGTGGGTTGTAACCAACTTTGGCGAGATAACCAAGCGCATCATTTGAAATGATGAGTGTGATATCTTTCGCAGTAAGTCGCTCGCGAAGCTTGTCAACCTGGATGTGCACAATATTCTGTAGAGCCTCGGGTGAGAGCACATCAAACATGATGATGTCATCAAGGCGATTCAAAAATTCTGGTCGGAAGAAATCTTTAAGTCTCCCCATAACCTTTTCTTTTGTTTGGCTATACTCCTCAGCCCCACTTGCATTACCAAAACCTATCGTTTGCATCTTGTCGATAAATTCACTTCCGATATTCGAAGTGAGCACAATGACGGTGTTTTTGAAATTGACCACTCGTCCCTTCGAGTCTGTGAGTCGACCATCGTCTAGGACTTGAAGTAAAATGTTAAATACTTCCGGATGCGCTTTTTCAATCTCATCAAACAAAATAACAGAGTATGGGCGGTGACGAACCATTTCGGTCAAATTGCCCGCCTCCTCATACCCGACGTAGCCGGGAGGTGCACCAATAAGCTTTGATACAGAGTACTTTTCCATATACTCAGACATGTCAACGCGAATCATCGCCTTGTCATCATCAAAGAGGAAATTCGTGAGCGCCTTGGTGAGCTCGGTCTTCCCTACCCCGGTTGGACCCAAAAAGAGGAATGAACCTATCGGTCGTCCCGGATCAGCTATGCCCACACGCGAACGCTTCACTGCATCTGCAATCTTCTGAATAGCATTGTCCTGGCCCACGACGCGCCTTTTCATCTCTTCCTCAATGCGTCCCAGCTTCGAAGCCTCCTCCTCGAGCATGCGCGGGAGCGGTATTCCAGTCCACTTTGCAACCACCTTGGCTATATCCTGCTCCGTCACTTCCTC
>JAYSSO010000081.1:0-3205 GCA_043720495.1 Candidatus Lloydbacteria bacterium
CGTCATTTCCTGTTTTGTTGCTAAGAGAAATTTCATGTCGGTAATTTAATAGTCATGTGGAGTAAACGAAAGAAGTGTACGCGTACACAATAACCGAACGCCCCGCAGTTCATAGAAAAGCGGTATACATTTCAGTTATTTTGTTAGAGAACAAGAGAATACATCCCACGAAAACGATGTGGACTCAATGCATTTTCTTTGCGATCGAGTTTGCTTGAGAAAAATTCGATGCAATTCAGACGCGACAAGCGTGCGATGTTCGGTGGGGCATACTTTGAGTATGTCCCCCGAACTCGTGCGTGCAGTCAAGTTTGAAGTGCGCGAATTTTGCAAAGCAAACCTACATCATTTTGACATCGATGTTCACGCCGGAAGGCAGCGTAAGGTTCGTAAGAGCCTCGATAACCTTCGGTGTGGGATTCTCAATATCAATGAGTCGCTTGTGAATGCGCATTTCGAACTGTTCTCGCGCATCCTTATAAATGAATGCTGCGCGGTTGACCGTGTACTTCGTAATCTGAGTTGGGAGTGGAATGGGTCCAACAAGCTTTGCATCATAGCGAAGCGCAGTATCCATGATTTGGCGCACTGATGCGTCAAGAATCTTGTACTCATATGCGCGCACGCGAATGCGTAGTTTGGAGATTGCCTCCTTTGTCTTTACGCTCGACTTCTTTGTTTGTTCCGTTGCTGTGGTCATGACTTTTTGTGGGTAAGTAACAATGGGAGTTATGCAACGATCTTGGTAACGACACCTGCACCGACCGTCCTTCCACCCTCGCGGATAGCAAAGCGCATCGCTGCCTCAAGTGCGACAGGCGCAATGAGTTTGACCTTAAAAGTAACCGTGTCTCCTGGCATAACCATTTCTACCTTCTCCGCAAGAGTTACCTCTCCGGTAACGTCTGTCGTACGAATATAGAACTGTGGTTTGTAGCCAGAGAAGAATGGTGTGTGGCGACCTCCTTCCTCTTTGGAAAGAATATAGACCTCAGCCTCAAAATCAGTGTGTGGTTGCACAGAGCCAGTTGCCGCAATGACCTGACCGCGTGTTACATCCTCTTTCTTGATACCACGGATAAGGATTCCAGCGTTGTCTCCTGCCTGTCCCTCTTGAAGAGACTTGTTGAACATTTCGATTCCGGTGATGGTCGTCTTTGCAGTCTTTGTGAGACCGACAACTTCGACTTCCTGTCCAACTTTACAAACTCCACGCTCAATACGACCGGTGACAACTGTACCGCGTCCTTCAATTGAAAAGACGTCTTCAACGGGCATGAGGAATGGCTTGTCGAGTTCGCGCACAGGAACAGGAATATACTCATCAAGCGCCTTCGCGAGATCAAGCACCTTCTGAGCCCATGGGTCCTCAAGTGACTTTGATTCAAGTGCCTTGAGTCCTGAACCACGTATGACTGGGCAGTTTGCTCCGTCAAATCCCTGCTTCGTAAGGAGCTCACGAACCTCCTCTTCAACGAGCTCAACCAAGTCTTGGTCATCAACCATGTCTACTTTGTTCAAGAAGACAATAATTCTTGGCACACCAACCTGCTTTGCAAGTAGAACGTGCTCACGCGTCTGAGGCATCACGCCGTCAGTTGCTGCAACCACAATAATAGCGCCGTCCATCTGAGCGGCACCGGTAATCATGTTCTTAATATAGTCTGCGTGGCCTGGGGCATCGATATGTGCGTAGTGACGATTCGCAGTCGAGTATTCGTTGTGCGAGAGAGCAATAGTGATACCGCGCTCGCGCTCCTCGGGAGCTGAGTCGATTTCATTCACTCCTTTCATCTTCACCTCCTGACCATCCATGTGAAGTACGTGTAATATCGCAGCGGTGAGTGTGGTCTTTCCGTGGTCGACGTGACCAATGGTACCGACGTTCACATGCGGTTTCGAACGATCAAATTCTGCCATAAGCAATTTTGATTAATTAAATAAAATATTTGTGAAAATCTGAGATGCGATGCACTCAAATTTCTACAAATACAAGAGGTAATGAGCGATGGGCCCATTACATTATGTACCCAGGCACTTTCAGAAAGTGCTCGGGTTTACACGTGCGGTGTTTGTTTCCTCCATGAAAACGCACTAATGGCAACGTCCGTACAGGATACCAGAAAGAGCATGTGTGTCAAACATTTCTTACTCATTCGTACACAGGTTATCCACATCTTTTCCACAATTTTCTCCCCAACACAACGATGCAAAAAGAATCAGCAAGAAGCCCAATCAATTAAAACTACATAGGGTACCCCTATGTATAAAAAAACCAAGCAATTGCTTGGTTTTTTAATACTTATGGCTGCCATCGTACTACTACTTGGGATTTAAATCACCGAATTGTACCGCACTTGCTCTTTTCCACCCACGTTCGGCTGGTTCTGATTTCGGTCGTACACATCCCGTAAGCCGAGCAATGACCTCCCCTGCTTCCGAAAGAGCTAATTCCCACTCTTTTTCGCAAAAGTACTCCCCCGCATGTTTTATTGCACTGACGTACCACTCATATGCTCCCCCGAGAAGATCCTTTGGGGCACCGACGTGCCACAGACGAAAAAGAAGTGCGCTCTCAATCTCTGGGGCAAACTGTTTATTTACCGTAAAAGCAAAACTTTTTCCTGCAATTACCGCCTGCTGTGCCTCCGCATTCTGGTAGAATGACGCTCCGCATGTATACACAAGTCCACGAAGTTTTTCAGCAGCTCTGCACGCAATTTGAGTGCGTAGCTCATCGGTAAGCACCTCCAGATGCTCATTGGTGTGTTTATACTGAGGATCGTTTTTCATCTGCCACCAAATAGCATCGATCATTTCCTTGGGGACAGGGACTCTCTCAATGAGGGAAAGATTAAAAGTATCGTAGCACATGACATTGCACTCCGTTAATTTCTTCTTTCAATTATGCACACGAGAAGAAGTCCTGCAACAAAAAGCCAAGCGTTGCTCGGCTTTGAATAAAAACACACTAGACACACAGGTGGCGCGGAGGGAGGATCTTGATCTCGCCCACTCCGACCACTACAAAGAACGCAATATTATAAGCGCGCTCAAGCGGAAGAAACTTGAGTTCATTTTCCTTGCCCCAATCACTTGCACACAACGAGTACTTTCGGAAACCGCCTCCGTGAATGCCTTCCCATTCGCGAAGCTCACCGTGAGTTCCCTCGCGGATGGTCACGTCACCATGAAGCCGTGCGAT
>JAYSSO010000082.1:0-1317 GCA_043720495.1 Candidatus Lloydbacteria bacterium
CTACAATGGACAAAATTGATCTTGTTGTTTGCGAAGTCTACAAGGAGCCCGGTCGTGCATTTGCATACGATGAGGATTCGAGTTTGCGCTATTTGCTCAATGAAAATACCGAAGGATTCACAGCTGATATTCGCGAGGGAGAAGTGATCTCTGCACTCGTGACACGGACCAATTACGTACTGAAAATTTTTCCACAGGAGAGGGGTCTGCGTCACTAAATAGTTTTCGAGGTATAGGAATTTCTTTAGTTAGTGTGTTCTTTGTTTGCTGTAAAGCGCCATGAAAATGGCGCTTTTTTCTATCTGACAGTCAATAAAGAATGTCTTAACCACACACATTTGTCACTTTTGTAAATAATACCTCATTGGGCGTTTTTCCGCTTAAACCACAATGCTCAAGGTTATTGTAGTAGTCATTCCAGCGACGTATTTTCCGCTTCAGATCAGCAGCACTCGTGAATACGTGCTGCTCATAGAACTTCTCCTGGTCCTCGCGATGACTGCGCTCCACGGTGCCATTCTGTGCGGGCTTTCCCGGATCAATGAGATAGTGAGCGA
The DNA here is from genome assembly GCA_043720495.1 of Candidatus Lloydbacteria bacterium. Classification (GTDB taxonomy): domain Bacteria; phylum Patescibacteriota; class Minisyncoccia; order Phycocordibacterales; family UBA6899; genus MHLP01. The sequence goes on from JAYSSO010000082.1 coordinate 558, forward strand.
TACCACTCTTCCCGCAAAAGACATCAAGCGCATGGGGCGTCTTCACCGTCATGTCGCTCCGCTTGTTGGTGCCAATATAATAATTAGTGAACACACTCCCATTATCGGTCTTCACGCCAGTAATAGGGTATGGGAAGCGTTGCAGGACTTCTCGAAGGAAGTGTATGGAATGTACTGTTGTTTGTTCCTCATAGATTGCAAGGTGACGCCAGCGTGAGGCAGTATCGATGGCGGTGTATTGATAATAGCGCTTTCCTGCAACGCGTCCGGGGACATACTTCACGTCGATCTCCACGAGCTCTCCGGGTTTGCGCTCTGCACGGAGATATTTGTACGTCACTTTCTTCACGCGATACTTGCGCACGAGCCCTTCCTTGCGCAGTATTTTTCCTATAGTACTCCGAGGCACCACGAGTCCTTGTTTCTTGAGTCTCCAGTGGAGTTTCTGTGCACAGAGCTTGGTTGCCTTGCGCAGTGCGATCACCTCTTCCTTGATGCGTATAGACGTCTCCTTGGGTGACGTCTTGGGTTCCGTGCTCTTGGGAATGAGTCCGTCCATCCCTTTCGCAAGATATGCCTTCTTCCAACGCTTGAGTGAGCGTGTGCTGTGCGGGCACACCCTCGCCACATCGACGAGTCGCATTTCCTTATGAATAATCGGCCTTAACCACCGCCAGCGCTCCTCTTGTATTGTGTGAGCCATAGATATGGACATTTCTTAATGATAAAGAAAAGTGCCATATGTGTTTGGACATTACCA
>JAYSSO010000083.1:0-8197 GCA_043720495.1 Candidatus Lloydbacteria bacterium
TATCGCTTCGATGCTCGATCGTCCGATCACTATTTATGGAAACGGCAAACAGGTGCGCGATGTGCTCTTTATTTCCGACCTCGTGCGATTGTATGACCTTGCCATCGAGAGTCAGGATGTTGTGAGCGGAAAGGCATACAATGTTGGCGGTAGCCCTGCGCACACTCTCTCACTCAAGGAATTTTTCGAACATATTGACGGAGAATTTGGTTACCAGCCGACGCTTGTTCCCGGCGACGTGCGCCCTGGAGATCAGCCCATTTTTGTCGCCGATGTGCGACGTGCGACGGAGGATCTTAGGTGGAAGCCGGAGGTGGATATTGTCACTGGACTTGCGCTTATGCATGATTGGATGAAGGAAAACAAAGAACAGGTGCGCCAAGTGTTCAATTCGTAGTGTCGTGCTATTATCTGATTTATGGATGAAGACAGCAGTGCTCCCGATATCGGGATAGAGAAGCGGTTTGCTGGAGTAAAACGCTCCACAACCTTTGCGCGAGTATTGCGCACTTTTTTGCTTGAGAAAAAGAAAATGCTTGATCTCGGATGTAGCTTTGGCGAGTACCTCGTCTGTTTTGGACCGGGCAGCTTGGGGGTGACAACCACACTTTCTGAAGTTGCATATGGAAAAAAAGCAGGATTGAACATTCTCAAAGGTAATGTGGAACTTATTGACGAACTAGGTATTGAGGATACCTATGAAGGCATATGGGCGAATAACCTTTTTGAGCACCTCCTTTCACCACACTCATTTTTAATACGGCTTAAGGCGGTTACTGCGGAGGGGTCACTCCTTATTCTTGGAGTCGACGTACTTCCACGCCTCGTTTCACTCACGAAGATAAGAAAATTCCGCGGTGCGCTCGCAACGCCACATGTCAGTTTTTATACACGCGAAACTCTTGCACTAACGCTTCCGCGCGCCGGGTGGACGATTGTGACTCTGCGCCCGTTCTATTTTGAAAATGCTTTTGTGGATTGGTGCGCCAGTTGGTTTGCCCCCCACCTTTTTGCAGTTGCAAAAAATGACACCGCATTTCGCTATCCGCCGAAGAAGCAAAAAGAATGGAAAGATGACGCACACTACGACCACTTTTTTGCTGTGACAGAGGAAATAAAAAAATAGTAAATCATCATGCGCATACTCACACTTACGCTCGACCCGATGCTTCTTGATCCCGCGTCCATTGCGATGAAACGCCAGCATGCGTATTATGCGGGGCACGAAACAACACTTGTGGTCATGCGGAAGGGGAGCCCTGTCGATTTCGAAGAGAAGGAAATTCATGTACGGGCATTTGGAGGATCTGGAAAGCCGGTAGTGTTTGTACGCTCACTCATTAAGATTTTGGGTGAACGCACACCGTACGACCTCGTTATTGCCCAGGATGTGCTTTGGGTGGGACTCATGGCGTATCTGCTCACCCGGTTTCGTGGTGGTAAGCTCATCACCCAACTGCATGGAGACTACTTGGATAATCCTAAATGGTTAAATGAGCGGTGGAGTAATCCTTTTTTAAATTCAATGGGAAAGTGGATTCTTGGAAAGAGCGACGGGGTGCGGACGGTGAGCAAGTCAATCGAGGATTATATTGTCGATAAATTACACTACCCACGTGCGCAAACTATTTCAATCCCAATAGGTACGGAAATGACACTGTTCCAACCTGAAGGAATCCGTGCAAATATTTCGGGACGATACGTCATATTTGCTCAACGTTTAATTCCCGAGAAATCACCACTGTATTTTGTGTCGATTATGATTGATCTCATGCGGAAATATCCTGATCTGCATGCTGTAGTTGCAGGTGTGGGAGTCTTGAAAGAAGACATGGTCGCCCAATTTCGTAATAGTGGGTTAAGTGAGCGTACGCATTTTCTGGGGCAAATTGGCATGGCAGAGCTCGCAACATACTATCGTGGTGCGACATGCTTGCTGCACACTGCTGGTTGGGAAGGTTGGGGAATGCCCATGATTGAGGCGATGGCGTGTGGGGCACCGGTGGTGACGACAAAGACCGGCTGTGCGGGGGAGGCAGTTATTCATGACCGAAATGGCATCATCACGCCGGTTGACGACGTTGAAGGTTTGCGTCGTGGCGTGGAGCGAATACTTACTGAGCCCGATACATTGGCACGAATGAAAGCATCGGCAATTGCCGACGCTCGTCTGTGGTCGTTTTCAACACTGTCAGAAAAATTACGAGCGTGGTATGAGGAACGAAAAAATGCATAGCGAAACAAAACCATTGCGTATATTGGTCACCGCGGCAGGTGGCCCTGCGGGAATAAACACACTCCGCTTACTTTCGGCGTACCCACACTTGGAGCTCTTTGCGGTCGACATAGACACTCATTCAGCGGGTCAGGTCTTTGCAAAAGAATTTGCGGTGATCGCCCCATTTCACGAGCGTATGCAGTACGAAGCAGATCTCAAGAGGCTCATCGCTGATTGGGAGATTGATGTACTCATTCCCACCCTGGCCGATGAACTACATGCGGTGCAGTCTATACTTGCTGGAGTGGATGTGCACATTGTGATTTCTCCCGAGGAGGTGACTCTGCTTTGTGCAGATAAGGCAAAATTTTATACTTGGGCCACCAACTTGTTCCCTGACTATATGGTAAAGTGGCAAACGCTCGAAAAACCACTTGCTTGGGATAGTGAAAAATATTTTCTCAAACCGACAAATGGTCGAGGAAGTGCAGGTTGTGCGCTCCTTTCCCGAGCTGAGCTACTGGAATTTCAAAAAAGTGTAGAGAAAAAAAATGAGTGGATTGCCATGCATGTGCTTCCTGGAACAGAGTGGACAGTTGATGTGTATGTGCGTCGTGACGGTGTGCCACTCTATCTCGTCCCGCGCGAGCGTATCGAAGTGGTCGCAGGAATCTCCCGCAAGGGTCGTTCAGTGAAACATCAGGAGATAATCAGTCGCACTGAGGCAATCCTGTCGGCGCTACCTTTTCGTGGTCCTGTGTGTATACAATGGAAAGCGGACGAGAGGGGGGACCCCAAGCTTTTGGAGGTGAATGCACGTATGTCTGGTGGAATTATGATTACAGTACTCTCGGGCGCAAACCCCATGCATCTCCTTCAGCTTGAGCTCGCAGGTGAAAATCCAGAAGCAATTGAGTGGGACGAAAAACTCGTAGCGGGCTATACTGAATATAAAATACTTTAGAAGGTCAAAAAAATAACGACTTATGAAAATGGATGAAATTCGAGATGCGGGGAAGGCGATGAGGAAGGCATATTTCTATATGTTGACCGAATTGCCGGGGCATAAGTGCGTTGCCTTACAACAAGAAGTTTGCCATTTTCATAAGTCCCGAGAAATATCTCTATGAATATAATAGCGATCGGGGCACACCCCGATGACATCGAAATAGGTTGTGGTGGCTCCCTTGCGCGACATGTTGCAAGTGGAGACCGTGTAAAAATGGTCGTCCTTACTGCGGGGGAGCGTGGCGGTGCAAGTGGCAAAGTGCGCGAGGCTGAACTCAAAAAAGCCACGCTTGCACTCGGTGTGACTGATGTCGTTTGCCTCCGCTTTCCTGATACAAACATCCCACTGACTTCTGAGCCCTCGGACAAACTCGACGAAATTGTCAAAGAGTTTCGCCCCGCACGCGCGTACATTCCGTTCTGGCGAGAAATCCACCAGGACCATAGGCGTACTTCTGAGGTTGCCTTAGTTGCGAGTAGAAATCTCCCACAGATTCTCATGTATGAAGGACCGTCTACTGCTCCCCAGTTTGAAGCTGACTATTGGATTGATATTGCAGATACCGTAGAGAAAAAACTCGAGTCACTTGCACAGTATGTGAGCCAAGGAGAAAAAGATATTTTGAAACTTGACGCGATTCGCAGTCTCAATCATTTCCGGGGGTACCAAGCCCGCACAACATACGCCGAAGCATTCGACATCTTCCGATTTGTCGAATAGCCTTTCTAAGGCTCACAAATGAATGATTGACAAAAAGTCGATGGGTGTCTATGATCACTTCAGTTGCTTTTTGGAGACACGAAATGGTCAAGAGTTTTAAGTACTTTTTCTCGTTACCCCGTGAATTCAAGCTCAATCGGCTTGCAATTCCGGGGATGATCATCGGACTCGTTTATTATACTTTAGGTCAATTGCCAGAAAGAGATTTCCTGATGATTTTCTTTGGGGCGTCACTCTGGATTCCGAGTATGGTTCGCCTGGTGAAGATTGTCAATCGGGTTGAAAAAGAGGGGATGAGTAGTCTACCCGCTACAACTCCGCCAACTGCATAGCACTCAAATAAGCACCCACGACAGGTGTTTTTTTGCACTTGCACCACGGAGAGCATTTCATTTTTCTAAGGCGGAAGCATGCCTGCTCTTTACTATGACATTTGCTACTATAAGCATATGTCATTTCACAAAAGCGAAATACGAGAGTGCACATTCGCTTAGAAGCGGAAGGTTTTCAGTGCCTTCGTGATGCCCTTCGCGTCGGGGATGGTGTAGTAGGCGCGGTTACCGCTACGTGTAGTGGTGATAAGCTTGATAAGCCCAATACTCGCAAGTGCTCGAAGATTACTCGGTGGGGCAATCCCCGCCACTTGAAGTGCCTGTATAACCCATGCACCTGCAAATCTCCCTGAATTTTCAGAGTTCTTTGACTCCTCGCCTCTTTCTTCTGCGACAGAAATACAGGTGCGAAGTATGGGCCCAAAGTGACGATTAACTCGAAGCAATCGACGTACTTTTTCTTCGGTAGTTGGCTGACCCGATAGATCATATCGCCTGGCTATCAGCTCCTTTTTTAATCTCTCCAATCTTGCCTTTGAGAAGTATAACATATGCTTATAGTAGCATATGTTATAGCATAATCAATGTGAGAGACTAAGTTCCATGCTTTACGGTGTATAGGGTAATCAAAGTAGCTTTCGTACTTGCATTTAATTCTCGCACAATACAAGAAACCCCACAGCGTGTTGTGGGGTTGAGTTATAGTCCGAGGACTTCGCGGTAGTTTTGCCAGGTGAGGCGTTTTTTTGCCCCTCCTTGGTTGTATGGTTGGTCGAAGAAGACGTGCTCCCACGCTGGTGTACACACACCACTCACGTCAGGTGAGTCGTCGATGAGGATGTCACCACGCACAAGCGTTTTGTCTCGGGTGATGATGGTGCGCCTCACCCATTCGTCACCGAGATTTGTATTGATCCATTCGAGTTTCTCAGATGCACAGTGAAGTGTTCTGATGGGTGCAGTGACAATGAATACATTGTGACCAAGTGAGGAAATGTGCTTGAGTGCATCAATCGCACCGGCAACAGGCGTAAGTGCGGAAAAGAATCCCTCCTCTCTGCGAATCGCCCAAATGTCTTCAGCGAACTCGGGGGCGAAGTTTTTCTCAAACTGAAAGTGGCTGTCTTTCCCAGAATATGTTGCATAAATGTTGGGCATACGCTCTTTGAGTCGCGAATGAAATAGCCCGAATTGGTCGGCGATGACATTATCTTGGTCAACAAGGATGATCTTTTTGTCCATGGATGTATCCTATCGCGTATAAGTATGGTTGTAAAAAGCAAAAAAAGTAGAATCATGAAGACAATTCTTTCTTGGCGTAGAGTAATACGAAAACACAAAAGTGTCAACAAAAAAAATCGAAACGCTTTCTTGAGCTCAACTTTTGCACATCATGAATTCTTCACTCATAAATGCTAGCGTTGCTACACTTCATAAAGATACGTTATAGTTACACAGCATGACCCCAGCCAATTCCCAAGAAAAATCTCAGAAAGCAAAACACGTTGTAGTGATAGGTGGGGGAACGGGCTCTTTTACCGTTCTTTCGGGATTAAAGAACTATCCACTTAATCTCACCGCAATTGTGACCATGGCGGACGATGGAGGGTCCACGGGTCGCCTGCGTGATGAGTTTGGTGTCCTCCCCCCCGGAGACCTTCGGCAGTGCCTTGTCGCACTGTCTCCATCTGATCATGTCATGCGTAAACTTTTTAATCATCGTTATGCAAAAGGAGAACTTGCGGGACACAATTTTGGGAATATTTTTATTTCAACCCTTGAGCAAGTTACGGGCTCATTAGACCGAGCACTCAACCTCGCGGGAGACATACTCAACATTCGCGGTCGTGTAATGCCCGTGACACTCACTAAGGTTAGCCTGGTGACCGAGCTCAAAAATGGAAAGATTCTTGAGGGTGAGTCAGCACTCTCTGACTACCAACTTGTTTCGCGATTTGGTGTGAAGCGGATATATCTGAAGCCAAAAGCGACAGCGAATCCGAAGGCACTTAAGGCTATTGCGGAAGCGGACTTAATTATTGTTGGTCCCGGCAATCTGTACGCATCGCTTATTCCCAACTTCCTTGTGGGTGGCGTAGGGCAAGCGCTCGTGCGCTCAAAAGCAAAAAAAGTGTACATTGCAAATCTGATGAATAAGCACGGCCACACCGATGACTTCCTCGTTTCTGATTATGTGCGCGTGCTTGAGCGTGCCATAGGTAAGCCTGGAGTTTTTGATGCAGTTATTTACAACACGAAGAAACCTGATTCTGCACTTATTCGCAAATATGCTGATGAAGGGGAGCCTGTACTCTGTGGAGAGGAATGTATAAAGGGTAATTTTGAGCTTATTGGCGCAAACTTACTCGCTGACACATTGGCGAAAACTGCAAAAAAAGACTTCCTTAGGCGCACACTCATTCGACACGATTCGGACAAATTAGCTAAAACTCTGGTTCGATATTTAGCATAGTAAAATATTGCAAAATTTTCGACATGTGGTATTGTTTTTCCATTTTGTTCTTCCTTTTAGGAGTCATCAATGTTCCTTGCGATACTACCCAGTATTTGTGGCAAGTTGAGAGAGCGTGCACGCTCACTTCGTAGTGGCCCCCGCATCAGAATCTATCAAGTGCCCGTTTATCAAAATAGGAATTATCTTGGGCCTGAGCGATTTTTGTTGGAGCTGTATTTCCGCGCGAAAGACCTCGATGAGGCACGTGCGATGCTCATGAAATTTAAGTTGAAATACCACTACCCGATTTACTCCGAACCATTCGATATGGGATGGGTTGGCCACCAGGTATTTCTCTTCACCCCGAGAATACACAATGTAATTTGGCGCGAGCAGTGTCCAAATGATGAGTACCGCTTTCTCTCTGGGAATATCGTCGACTTGGAAACATAAAAGAACAACTAGTGTAGTAACTCCCACAAGCCTTTAGCGACTTGTGGGTTTTTGTAAATTTGAGAAACCATTGCACAAGTCTGTTTTTGTGCGAAGATAACTATCATGAACAATATGGAAAAAGCTGACGGACCACTCCTTGCGCAGTATGGAGATATCGTCACCGCCATAGCAATTTCTGCGGGAAAGCGTATCCACGATGCGTACGATAAGTCGCTCGTCATTGAGCACAAAGACGGTGACGTGCGTGACGAGGTTACCTCCGCTGATCGCGAGGTGGGCGCGTGGATCGCCACAGAACTGAGTAAAAATTTTCCTGAACATGAAATATATTCCGAAGAAGAACATGGAGACATCACGGCTATCTCGACCCACAAGAATCTTTGGACCATTGATCCGATTGACGGTACTTCGAACTTTGCAAGACGCATCCCACTTTTTACAACGGTCATCTCGCTTGTGCAAAATGGCGAGCCTGTTTTTTCTGTCGTGCACAATCCGATCACGTGTGAAACATTTATCTTTGCAAAAGGAGAGGGTGTGTGGCGGGGTGGCGTGCGAGTGCACACATCACCCCGAGTGGATCCCAAAGAAGCATTTGCTGTTGTACGCCCTGGACGTAACAAAAAGATTCAGCCGTGGGCGTTTAAAATTGTTGAAGAGTTTACGGCAGGTGCCGTCGCGAAGGTCGCAAATTTTGGTGCATCTGCGTATGATCTCTCCCTCCTTTCATCAGGTTCTGTTGATGTCGTTATTTATGGCGGAATGACCACAGCCGACATCGCAGGTGCAATTGGTATGGTGCGCGAGGCAGGGGGAGAGGTATACACCCCGCACGGTGTTCCTGTTAGTATTACGCTTGCCCCACAAACAATCATCGCAGTCTCGTCACCTCAACTTTTTGAGAATCTCAAGCCGGCGCTCTCGCTGGAATCACTTCCATCCTGAAATGTCCTGGTGTCGTTTTGTTTCTTCGGGAGAGCGTAGTGAAATGGCCCGTGATTTGTAAT
>JAYSSO010000084.1:0-8178 GCA_043720495.1 Candidatus Lloydbacteria bacterium
AGCGGGGTAGAGCAGAGGTAGCTCGCAAGGCTCATAACCTTGAGGCATAGGTTCGATTCCTGTCCCCGCAACAAGGTAGGTATTGTCGAAGTGACAGCAATCGACTTGTATAAACTTCGGCAAGAGTGCTCGCGTCCGTCCAGGGCAGCGTTTAGTTGAATGTCGATGTATGAAACATACCTCGACGGCATTCAGATGAATTGTCACGACGCTCCTTTTCAGCGGAAATATCTTTCAAGCAAGTAAACTTTCTTAAAGATATTTCCGCCGAAAAGCCGGCGCTCGCGCCGGTCCATCCTCACTTGTCGACGTAGCTCAGTTGGTTAGAGCGCGGGACTCAGAAGCCCGAGGTCGGAGGATCGTTCCCTCCCTTCGACACAAGAAAGAAACGCCGTTGGCGGGTCTTTCTTGTGTCGACGAGGAAGCACCTGCGTGCTTCCGTGGAGGGAACGATGAGCTTTGCGATGTTTACACAGAATTCTTATTCTGGGTAAACCACAAAGGTATACCGTCCCCGTAGGGGAAGTTCCCTCCCGTCGACACCATCCGAATCTGTGCTAGACTCGGTATTGCTTGCGACGAAAGAAGTAAGCACATTTCGGTTATTATTTGAGGTCGTAAGAAATAAGAATTTCTTTCTCACCGCTTCATTCGTGAAAAATGAGAATATCGGATATTCTCGCTTTGTCACTCATTTGCGGTGGTAGCTCAATTGGTTAGAGCACCCGCCTGTCACGTGGGAGGTTGCGGGTTCGAGTCCCGTCCGCCGCGGTAGCCGAGAGTCCCCGACAGCCTTATGTGGTGTGCACGCGCCACCCAACTGTAACCGACAGTTTTAGTTGTGTATGCACTTCCTTGATCACATCATCAATTGCAGTTTTCTCTTTGACAAAATAAGCATTCGCTCCAGCCTCGAGTAGTTTGTCGTGAAAGGCGATGTGTTCGTCAAAAACAGTAAGAATGATGACGGGTATTTTTACGGTTTTAGGATTACTTCTGATGAGGGAGAGTGTTTCTATGCCGTTCATTTTGGGCATTGCGACATCGAGGAGCACTAGGTCAACATGATTTTCCATAAGGTCCTTGTAGCCCAACTCGCCATTTGATGCTTCACGCACAATAAATCCTTCTTGTTCAAGTCGTTCACGATATGCACTGCGCAATTGCTTGCTGTCATCAACGACGAGGATAGTTTCACTTTGATTCATTGCATAAGTGTAACCCACTCACTGTGCAATACCAATAGCGTTCAACCACCACCAATCTTTACATTTTTTCTCGCGCATGTTACTCATAGCCAATGTCGAAGCACCAACAATTTTGGAATAAGGAATACAAAACCTCAGAGTATCTGATGCTCTCTGATGAGCCAGCCGAGGACCTCGAGAAATTTTGCCGCTACTTGGAGCGCAATCACGGCAAGAAGTATCTCAATGTCACGACAAGAGTTTTAGACGTTGGGTGTGGCAATGGCCGAAATCTCATCTATTTGGCCAAAAGTTATGGAATGCGCGGAGTTGGATATGACATCTCTGATGAAGGTATAAAAATTGCTAGGCGCGCTTCGGAAGGACTTCCGATTGTGTACACCGCGCGGACCATTGAGGGAGTTCTCGACATGCCGGATCACTCAGTCGATATTGTGCTCGATATGATGACCTCACATTTTTTGAAGGAAAAACAGCGGGAGGCGTTACGTACTGAAATTCTGCGCGTCCTCAAGCCTGGGGGCTGGCTTTTCTTCAAATCTTTTCTCGCCGAGGAAGATATGCACGTGAAGCGCCTCCTCAAGGAACATCCCGCGGACGAAAAAGATTCATATATACATCCGGAACTTAAACTTTATGAGCATGTCTGGACAGGGGAGACACTTCATGAATTTTTTGCGACGGACTTTATCATCGAAAAAATTGAACGATCGTTTAAGCATATACGAGATGGAAAGCCGTGGAAAAGGCGCACTGTGTGCGCATATATGCAAAAGCCATTTTAGGCTACACACAATAGCCTGAGAGTATAAGCCTGCTGTTTTTGTCGGCCCCGCCAACTCACTTGCAAAAGGGGGCCACTCAGATAGGATAATCATAGACAGTTATTTCACAGATTCTTCATAATTGGAGTTCTCAATGTGGCCTTTTAGTGTTCGTCCCAAAGAATCACCACCAGAAAAAAATGGAGCGGGCGATCAGCCGCTCAAGAAGAATTTGTTCATCCGTATTTTGTTTTTTGCTTGGTCAATGATCTTCGGGACCGTATGCTTCTTCGTGAGATTGGTAAAGCGATTTCTCATTGGCTTCGCTCTTGGCGTCATCTCTCTTGGTGCGGTATTTATTTTTGCAGAAGAGATTGTCGGGAGCGTTGATTCCTTGAAGCCTCAGCTCTACGATAAACATCTCGGAATAGACAGGAGTTCAATTGAGCGATTGCGTGACCCCGCATTTTTTTCAGAGCAGTCGGACTTTGTATCCGAAGATCAAAAAACGATTGCGTGCATTTCGTCACCAGAGCGTCGCGTGCTGATCACTGATCCGGCCGACATTCCCAAGCTGTTTAAGGATGCCATTGTTGCATCTGAAGACAAGCGTTTTTTTGAGCACGAAGGTGTCGACAAGTTAGGAATTGTGCGTGCGTTTTGGAATCGCTACATTCTTGGCACTAGCATGTCGGGTGCATCGACACCTACGATGCAGATTGCCAAAAACCTTCGTGGTGGCACGGGTCGTGAGTCGACGCACAAAGAAAAAATTGGTGACATCGTCATGGCGCTACGGTTGGAGCAGGAATTCTCTAAAGGTCAGTTGCTCGGCAAGTATGTGAACATGCCATTTTTGGGAAGGAGTGCATACGGAATCGAGTCTGCCAGTCGTGCGTACTTTGGGAAGCCTGCAAAGGATCTCAAGCTACATCAGGTGGCGTTTATCGTTGCACTCATCAACAAACCTGGACTTCCCGATCGCGCGTTTACGAATGACCGTTCCGCAACAACCCCAGAAGACATTCGCAATGCAAACTGGCAACAGGTGTTGAAGGGCACTCGTCGGGTACTTGAACTCATGGATGATGCAGGAATGGTTGCTCCCGATGAATACACGCGTGCGGCGGATGCTATCGATAGTAGCTTGCGTGCAGATGTGTTGCCACGTGGAAACAACTGCGGTGCAAACAGTTACTTCACCGAGTACGTTCGCCAAGATTTGATTAAGCGCAGCTTTCGAGTGGATAAAGGGGGACTTTCCGTATCCATTACTCGCGATGATGGTTTGCAAAACGCACTCGAGGAAGCCGTCAAGATGACGGTGAAAACGTACCTTGCTCGTCATGTGAATGATCTCGACAACGGAGATCTGCGCGCAGGGGCCGTAGCGATTGAGTTCACTGGTGATGTGCTTGCGGAAGTTGGCAACATTGACTTTCGAAAGTTCAAGTACGACGTGATGGCGCAAGGCTATCGTTCGCCGGGCTCGACGTACAAGATCATTACGTTTGGTGGTCTCGTCGAACAACTGGTGACTGAAACAATCGCAGAGGGAGGAGAGACGCTCTTGCTCGAGGATGTTGTTTCTCGAGTTTCTAAGAAGTGCTCAGTACTTGATGCGCCCATAGCGGTCAGTCTTGGTCGTGGACGCGGAAAAAAGTGGATTCAGAATTTCCACTCTAATAGCCAGCCACTCTATCGGGGCCAAATACCATGCGTACTCGCGGTAGCAGAGTCGCGTAATGCGGCTGCAATGCGCGCGGGACAACGTGCGGGTATGAAAAATGTGCTCAATCTCATGCATGGTCTCGGCATACCAAAGGATGCGAGATATCCATGCCTTCCGTACCCCACGACCGCGATAGGTGCATGCGATGTAAATCCACTTAGCATGTCCACAACCGCAGCATTTTTGAATGGTGGATACAAAGTAACGCCACGATTTGTGAACGATGTGTGCAAGAGTGGAAAATCTTTAATCTACAAAGACGAACTTGGTGGACAACGTGACTGTGATCCGAAGGGCTCACATCGTGAGCCACTTGTGCGAGTCATGCATCCAGCTACTTCAGTGGTGGTCACTGAACTGTTTAAGGGCCCAATAGATATTTCGACTGGTTCGGCACACAGTCTTCGCACGGGAGTCATTCCTGGTATGGATCCACTCAGTGGTGAAAATTGGAAACTCAAACCCGAGGAAAGAAAGAAGCGCATGCTCTCCTTTCCACTCGAACTGTCCGGCGAGATTGCAGGAAAAACTGGTACGGCGACGAATGCCGATGGACGAACCTCCGACGTGTGGCTCACTCTCTTTGTTCCCGGCCCAGATGCAAGTCCCGAGAAAGGGATTATGCTTATTTTCTGGATGGGTAAAGACTCCAAGGACCATGCACTTGGTGAACGTGGAACAACTGGTGGCAAAGGGTACGCAGAATCCGGTGGTCGTAATTGGACTCACTCCGCGGCGACCGTTCTCGCTTTTCTTAAAAAAGAGCGCGGATACTTGAAGCCTGGATTTAAATTCCAACCAATGATGAAGGATGAAGTTCTTTCGGGATTTGAAGCGCGGAGAAATACTGCACCAGTGCAGGAAATTATCCCAGGTCCCGATAGCCCAGTAATCATTGATCCGTTTGATCCCAAGACTCCACCAGAATTATTGAAGGACTTACCACCTGCAGAGACAGAAACCAGGGAGGAGCCAAGTACGGCACCTCAAGATGATGGGAAACAGACTCCCGACACAATTACCGATTGATTTTTCAAGAGTTCGATGTTCCGCTCCGAGTATGCACATGCTCGGAGTTTTTTATTCACCGGTTTGCATTTTCCCATACTCACGTTACTCTTGAGAAAGAATCGTTATTTGAAATGAGGCCATTGTGCGAAAGCTCGCTTTGTTATTTTTTGCCCTGTGTTCTTTTGCCCACTCCGCATTTGCCAATTTGGAAGTAGCACCAATAAATCGCGCGACGTATATTCTCGAGAAGGTGAAAGAGGGAGATGCCGTGTGCCGAAATGCCACACTCTCGGCAATCACTGAAACTACAGCAACAACGGGAGTAACTCGCATCACCGAGCGCCCGGTTGCGCTCTGTGCATTTAGCGAAACCACAAAATCGTGGCACGTGATTTATGTTGCGCTCAAATATCCTGTACCGGGGGAGTACATCACTTGTATAAAATCTGCCCCAACTCTTCCGGGTCGAAAGAGTTGCCAATTACCTTTTCGTGTTATGACTCCCGGCTTTCAGGTCGAGCATCTTCGGGGATACGGCATCACTCGACTTATTTTTGATGTGTACTCAGAAAAATTTGACCAAACACAGGTGGGAGGTGAAACTAAAGAAGTGCGCACACGTAATGAAAAACTGACGGTATATCGCACGCGACACTTATGGTTTGATGATGAAGCACTCGCATCAGGAGACGTCGATCGTGTGGTGAAAACCACGACAGCAAAAAACTATACGCCAGATCACCCAGATTTTATTGATGATGAATTGGTTGATACGGGCGCTCTGTTTTTGTTTGAGAAAGTTCGCTCTGCACAGCAGGCACTCGGGCTTGACCCATCTCGGCCTTCGTCAGTTCGTTCGCACGCCTTTCCTGATCGCACCCTTGGTGACGTCGTGCCTTGGGAGACGGTCATGTCGCTTGCCATTATTGAGCAGATGGATGACATGACGTTTTTCTCCGACAAGAAGCTTGCTACGGAGTCTGTGCTTCGTGAATATGCACTCAATCGTGAGGAGGCCTTCAGGTGGAGCCAGTCAGGTGCGAACGCCATTGGTCCACTACAGTTCACTGAAAGCGGTGGGAACGGAACGTACAGCGCTATGGTGAGGGGATATCCTGATGCAAACCTTGAGCCACAATTCCAGGTGGGCGCACGCGACCTGGGGAATGTACTCAAGGCAGCAATTGCGCTCATCGACTATGAGGTCGCACAGTTTCCAGAGATCAAGCCGATATTCGAGAAGAATCCGAAGATCGGCGGCGCATTTCCTGTTGCTGCATATAACGGTGGTCCGTCTTCTGCGCGCGCACTCTATGCGTGGCTTAAGAAGAATCGTATCAGTATTGAGCATAAAGAGATTAATTTTCCTCAATCCTTCGCGATGAAGCGCACGGAGAAGTGTCCATGCAAAGATGCATCGGCACAAAAAGGAAAAAAGAATCGCATTGTGAGTCACATCGTAGTGAAGGTGCAAAATACAGAAACACCGGGATATTTGGTGAAATATTTCTATCTCCTCAATTACCTCGCCGATAAAGAACTCGAATGAAAAAACCCGCAAGGAAACTTGCGGGTTGTTTTTATGCAGGAAACAAATTCGGTCGATCCGTGAAGATACGCTCGGCGCCCCAATCAAAGACTCGTTGCGCGGTCGCAAGGTCGTTCACTGTCCAAACCCAGACGTGCATACCGAGTTTTTTCGCATGCGTCATGAACGCAGAGCCATTTTGCATGTCCATGTCGGCATTCTTGCGCTGCATGTGTAGGTTGTCGACCATTCCTCTGCAACATGGTGACGTAGGGTAAGAGAGGAATCGCATCCATGATTACTCCTACTCGAAACTGCGGAAATCGCTTCTTTATATCCACTGCTGTTTTGTGATGAAACGTCGAAATCACAAATTGTTCAAACCGCCATCCGTCATAGGTGATGTACCACGTGACGAGCGACATGAGTCCTCGCCAGATCTCTGGATCCTTGATCTCGATGTTCACAGCACATCTCGCCTGTATCACATCGAGTGCGCCCACAATGGTCGGAACTTTTTCATGTGCCACATTATCATGCGCGATAATCGGGTCGTATGTGGTTCCCCGGGGATTCTTCCTTGCGTCAAACTCGATCATCGTCGCACCATCATCGATCGCCGCGCGAAATGCAAGAAGTGAGTTTTCGGCAATCAGCACGAAATGTCCATCCTGCTCGACATAACCGTGTCGCCCTCGATGATAGATCAGGTCTTTTTGTTTGAACATGCTTCGGCCCTCGCTATATGTGCAGTCTCGAATCATTCAAACAGGTTTGAGAAATGAGTCAATGCGGTCGCAATCGACATGTTTTGTTATAATGTCCAATATGACCGAACACGAACATCCCAATGCTCTCAGAATTAAAGAAATTGAAGTGGCAATGCAACAGGCTGATTTCTGGGCGGACAAAGACAAGGCACAAGGGCTTATCAAAGAACTTCAGGATTTGAAGACTGAAGTTGAAGGAGGCGGAAAGTATGACAAGGCTAATGCGATTATCACCATCTTCTCTGGGGCAGGCGGCGATGACTCAGAAGATTTTTCCGCGATGCTTGCTCGTATGTATTTTAAATATTGTGAACGGAAAGGCTGGGGATACGACATCCTCCATTCACACGAAAACGATCATGGCGGATACAGAAATATTTGCTTTGAGGTTGTTGGAAAAGCATCGTATGGAGAATTAAAGAATGAATCGGGGGTGCATCGTCTCGTACGCATTTCCCCGTTTAATGCAAACGCCAAACGACACACCTCGTTTTCGATGGTCGAAGTGATTCCTAAATTTAAAAAAGGGGAGATTGAGGCTCTGCCCGAGGCAGACGTGCGTTTTGAGTATTCGCGTTCGGGGGGCGCGGGTGGGCAAAATGTAAACAAACGTGAGACCGCTGTACGCGCAGTGCACGAACCCACAGGGCTTGCGGTACACTGTTCCGCAGAGCGGTCACAGCTCCAAAATAAAGAACGTGCACTCGAGATTCTTGCCGCCAAGGTGTTTCATCTCCACGAATCACTTACTCAAGCGGAAAAAGAGAAGATGTACGTTTCTAAAACGACAAAAGTAGAATGGGGCAATCAGATTCGCTCATATGTACTGCATCCTTATAAAATGGTAAAGGACCATCGCACTGATGTAGAAACTGCAAAAGTCGATGACGTTCTTGAGGATGGCAATCTGGATATGTTTATTGAGGCGGAGAAGACTTTGTAAAATTTGTGAACGCATGCAAGGTACGTGCAAATCCTTTTCCTTCTGGGGTGGAAACGTTATACTATTGTTACGATGATTTTTTTCGACAATGTTACAAAGTTATATTCCGACCACGCCGCACTTTCGGACGTTTCCTTTGGTATTGAGTCAGGAGAGTTTCTGTCTATAGTGGGACATTCTGGTGCAGGGAAGACCACACTGTTGCGTCTCCTGTTGGCTGAG
>JAYSSO010000085.1:0-1299 GCA_043720495.1 Candidatus Lloydbacteria bacterium
GGCTGCTTTGGCCGCTTCCCTGTCGCGCTGCAGCTTTGCTTCTTGTTTTTGTTGCGCATCCACTTTTTTAGCATGCTCTGCTTCTTTTTGTTGTTCGTCTTCTTTGCATTGGGGACAATGGTCGATTGAGCTTTACCACGAGATGGGCTCTTTTTGTTGTTGCCTCGACTGGACACTGGTTGTTTCACGCGTGGCTCCTCGTCACCCGTCTCCACGTCCTCATCCTCTGTGGTGTTACGAGTGCTGCGGCGAGCATTATTCTCCTGCCAAACCTTTGCAGGTGGCATCGGCAGCTGTTTTGATGCCCTCCTTTCTCCCTTGAGCATTGTTTGTGCGATGATTCCTTGAGAGATTCACACCCTCTCTATCCTTGGCTAATCGTTGCAAATGAGCATTGCGCTTGGAGTGGGAGTTGGTGCTATTCTTCCCCACTCGCGCTTTGCGAAACTCCTTCGGATCAGGGCGAGCATTCCGATGAGGCATCTTCCGCTTTGGTACTGCCTTGCCCAATGGGAACTTCTTGATCCTTGTTCTGTCCTTGTGTTTGCTCGGATCCTTATTCTTTTTCTGTGCTCCTTTCTGTGCTCCCATTGTGTTCACACTCAAATCCAAACGCAGAAAACCACCGTGTATCAGCACTCAAAATGCACTCTCCAAAAAATTATCCAGATCAGAGGAATTTTGAACTACAATGCAACAGTAAGACGGGAAAGAGTCCCTGAGAGAGAGAGAGACAAGATGCGGCAGCGAGACGACCCACTCAAAATATTGGGAAAAAAAAAATTCCCGAAACCATGGTTTATTCTGGCGAAGTAGGAATTATCTCAGCAATGCATCGTTATCGAGATGCCGGGTTTTCGGCAAATACATACCAATACATGAGCGCACATAGTTATGAGACTCTATTTCGAATATCCCAACCCTAGCGTGAGATGTAGACAAGGGTCAAAAAACGAAATTTACACTTATACTACAAGTGGAAATGACTGAAAAAAAATAAACGAAACTCAAACTATTCAAATTCCTTTAAAACAGTTTTTGTTCTGCTAAAAGGGTTCACTCCGCCTCTCGGGGGGTTTTGCACTCAACTCCGGTTGATTTTATTACATGTCAAGGTATTGCCCCGAGATTTGTTTTTTTATTTTATAGCATAGTTGATTTTGCTCACCTAACTTCCTTCCCACCATACTTATCTTCCTCGCCAGGCCACACTATCTCGACAAATGGGATACTAACAAGGTTCCACCAAAGAAACAGGCCATGAAGAGCCAATCGGGGGCACGAGCAGAAGTGCGCGAC
>JAYSSO010000086.1:0-1295 GCA_043720495.1 Candidatus Lloydbacteria bacterium
GGAACATGCCATTGGTGGCATGAAACGTTTTCGTGCAGTATCCGAGACCTATCGCAATAGGTTGGGGAAACTCGATGACCTGTTCATGCAACTCGCTGCGGGATTGTGGAACTACCATTTGAGTTACGGGACATAAAAACACAACGTGGGGTGTGTTTTTTAACGGGTGGGTCTTATTGGGGAGCAAGTCTGGTGTACCACAACGAACAATTCGTTCGTTCGACGCAGGGGCGCGCAAGCCCGAGCTTGGCATCTTCGAAGAAGGTATTCGACGGACTGGGGTTCCCCTCTCCGACATCATCTACTTCGATGACGTGCCCGAATATGTCGAAACGTTCCGCGAGCTCGGTGGTAATGCCATACTTTTCAATGGGCGAAACGACAGCCCTGATGTACTCCGTGGCCACCTCGAAGCATTCGGTGTGATCGACAAGAAATAAGAAAGGTCCGACTTCCCCTTGGGGTTGTCGGACATTTTGTTTTATTTTCACATAGGGTTTCGTGGATTGAGCGGGAATACAGCGACCTTGTGCCAATCTGCAACTTTTCCTTCAGTTCTCCACAACTCAATTTCCCGAACGAGGAATCTCATTCCCGACACCGATCCAATTCGCTTCTGAAGTTGCTCTCCCATAACAGCAAGCTCTTTCGGCGAGAAGTCACCGTACGCAAGACTAAGGTGGGGAAAATATATTCCTTGGTTCACTCCAAGTATCCGCTGCGCTAGGGTATTCGCATGCATTACCGCTTCAGTCAGTTCAACTTTCGAGAACAAAATTTGGAAATAAATTCCATTTGAACCAAGTCCTCCAAACTCTATTTCGTAAGGAGCAAGCTCATTTGCTAACTTGCGAGTGTTACAGCAGATATCCACTTCATTTTCATCAACCCCACCAAGAAGCGTGACGTGCGGAACGAAGTTAGGCGTCTGGTATTCCTTTGACATAGCCGCAATATATCCCTTGAGGACGCGATGAACTTCAGAGTCAACGTCTGGCACAAGCCAGAGTGAGTATCCTGATGCTTTTGACATGCTTATCTCCTGAGTAATCTAAAAGAAAAATAGCACACATACTACATGTAGTCAACTACTTCGGGCGGTGGAGTTTTTTTTCTTGCTTGTTCGCGAGATCGGCATAGGAAAACCGAACCTTATTCATGAAGCTTTTTGTGTCCCCCGTGTCCGAAACAGATGGGAGGTCCTTGAGGAGTGCCGAGCCTTGTCCCAAGGCAATATTTGAAACATAAATCGTTCCTGCCTTGCCAAGCACAAGTTGATAGATGGGGCGAATGAG
>JAYSSO010000087.1:0-8113 GCA_043720495.1 Candidatus Lloydbacteria bacterium
TGCATCCTAGTCACTTGACTTAGCATATGTTGGTGCGGGACGGGAGAATCGAACTCCCACCAAGAGTTTGGAAAACTCCTATTCTGCCATTAAACTAGTCCCGCAATTCCACCATCCTAGCAGATTGAAGCTGGACAGACAACACAAAGAAGAAGCTGGCATTTTTAGCCAGCTTGGTCAAATCTATTTCTGTTCGAACTCGACAACGGCACAGACGCCACCCTTGATGTTGCAAAGATGCTGTGTCTTCTGCCCAGAGACAAGAAAAAGTATCGCGCCAATTTCTGCAACATTCGTATACTGAGTAAAGGCAGTAAATACCCTCCCACTCGATGTCACAATAATGCTTTGCTGTTTTGCCTCAACCTGTTTCGATGCAACACCTGTGACGACCCCGAGATTTGTACCTCCTAACCGTCCAGCAATTACAGGCGAAATGACGCAGGCAAGTCCAATTATTACAAGAAGCTTTTTCATCTCATTCTCCAAAATACAACTTTGCTAATGATATCGGAGGAAGGCTATTTACGCAATCATAAACACAATCTGCACATTTCTTTTGAGTCACGAAGTTATATAATTATACATATGAAAAAATACATCTTTTTTGATCTTGATAATACCCTCACGAGAAGTCGATCTCTAGTTACAAAGGAAATGTCTACGCTTCTAAAAAAACTTTCAAATACACATGAGGTGATTATTGTTTCGGGGGCGAGTACTAAACAGATTGCACTTCAACTTGGGGGTAGTCTGTCGGGACGATACTGGAGTATGGGACAGAACGGGAATGTCTGTATTGAGAAATCAGGCAAAATACTGTGGGAAAATAAAATGCATTGGTTGCAGAAGCTTGAGGTGTTTATGTACGCAAAAAAAATTATGGATGCTCGAGCGTTCAAGTATAAAAATAAACTTGATCTTGTTGACGACCGCGGTTGTCAGATTTCACTTTCAATCTTTGGACACAACCAGCCTGTGGCCGTCAAAGAAACTATCGATCCAGATCAAAAATTACGCCGAGAAATTTTGCAGCGATTTCCTTTTACTAGTAGAGAGGTCGAAGTGAAGATTGGAGGTACAACCTGTCTCGACTTTTTTATTAAAGGAAAAAACAAAGGAAGCAACGTAGATGAGCTCTACAAAAAAATGAAGTGGAAAAAAAGTGAGTGCCTTTATGTCGGTGATGCGCTTTTTAAAAATGGCAACGACGAGACGGTGATTGGCATCATTCCCACAAAGGCAGTTCGTGACCCGAGCGACACAGAAAAGGTAATCGCGGAATTACTACAAAAATAAAAAAACTTGTCGCGCCTATTTCTCGCTGACACTTTTGCTTGATAAGGTGATCAACAATTATGTAACTACTGACGGCCGTCAGTAGTTACATAATTGGTAATTTTCATACAACTCTTTATACAGAACGAAAAACTCCATGTCCAAGAGGGCATTTCGCGTAGTCGTGTTTTTTTGCGGGGCAATATTTTCGGCCATATTCAATAAGCAGATACGTGAGACGAAACCATTCCTTTTGTGGAAACAGTGACATAAGCTCTTTCTCAATTTTATTGGGATCTGTTTCATGGGACAAATCGAGCACACGTGACAAACGTTTCACGTGGGTATCTACTGCAATTCCCACTACAACTCCATAGGCGTTTCCCAGAACAACATTTGCAGTTTTTCGGGCAACTCCGGGAATGGTGAGTATCTCCTTCATCGTTTTGGGAATCTTTCCGTGAAACGTGTGTTTCACCATTTTTGCTGCAGCAAGAATATTTTTAGTTTTGTTTCGATAAAACCCTGATTGAAAGACAAGTTGCTCAAACTCACGGGGATCAGCATGCACATAGTCATCAAGTGTGGGGTATCGGGCAAACAGCAGAGGGGTAATTTCGTTAACCTTTTTGTCAGTACATTGGGCTGATAACTCAACCGCGACCAATAATTCGAAATGATTTCCGTAATTGAGAAACATTCGCGTTTCAGGAAATAGCTTCTTGAGTTGTATTAATAGCATATTTGTATGCTTATGCCTGCCACTCACCGGTTGAATAACAGTACGCTTCACAGCTCTGAAGCGTTAATGGGCAATTTGGTCTCAGTAGTCACCTGCCCACTGACTGGTGTAGTGATATCTAATGTGGAATTGAGTGTAGTTAAGTCAAGGGTTACTGTTCCGCGACTTCCATCCGTAAATAGAGCGGAAAAACTTAAGGTGTGATTATTTTGCCAAATCAAACTCTTCATCGGTTCGTTCACAATAAAATCTCCTGACACACAATAAAAAACATGCGGTTTCACACTTTCTATAAACAATGCAGGGGTGACATCCTCAGGGTTATTACCCACAAATGCACGCAGAGTTCTTCGGGAATTTAAAAGCTTCAGTCGAGCGGGTACGTGGATTGATTCTGCAACCTCCTTAATGCTAAACATTCCATTCTCCGCCACCCCGGTCTTAATCAGGCGTTCGGTGTTCCGTGAAACCGTTTCAGGTGAAACATCGGACTGAGGAAAAAAATACCCGCATGACTTAATGCGATTATGAAAAAAATTCCCGAAACGATTGTAAACCTAAATCGCTGAAGTGGCATTAAAAAAGTGTATCACAATATTTGCCAAGAGAAGAAGCGGGACAAATTGCCCCAGATACGAGACGCAAGGTAGGGCTTCTATACTTTTGTGGTGATCTCGACGATACCCGTCGCACAGTCAAAACGCACATTTCTTCCGGCTGTGCCACCTACAACCTCTGTCTCTATGGTGATGCCATGAAAAGCCAAACGCTCCCGCGCGCTCTCCGTGTTTTCCCAACCTATACCAAATTTATCTCCCTCAAGAAGTGAGAACATGTGCGCGCCACCAACTAGCTTTGCAACAAGATGTTCTTTTACGCCACCAGCTGCCTCTATTTCCTCAATGAGCATATCGACAGCACTGTTCGCGTATTTTACAAATCGACGTCCGATGTCGTCCTTACTGAGGGTTGCGGGAATTGCACCACGTGAATTTGGAAGAATCGCATGCGCCATTCCCCCAATCCGCGAGAGTCGATCGTGAAGTACGACAATTATGCAAGAGCCAACGCCGTTTGTAATGATGACATGAGAAGAGTCGCCAACAAAAAGTTCTGCAATTTTGATTTCAACTGTAGTCGTCATGCTGGTGTTTGTGGAACCATACTATTTGTGATTTCCAAAATCCTTTTCGCGGCCGCTGGACCGACAAAAATAAACATCCTTCCCGTCGACTCAGCTCCATCTTCGCACGACACAGCACTAAGTGATGCATTAACACACACAGAGACATCAAGCGAAATAAACTCCTCGTGAAGTGCAATCATGGAGGCGACGAGGGAATTGAACATTGCCCCACCCATATCTACCACAACATCGGGAACCGAATGTAGCATTTCGACATGCAAAAAACGAGAAAGGCCTTGGAGCATGCCCCCGGTAATAACATTGCCGAGTTCTTGAAAAATAGAGCGATCGAATCGATCAAGAGCTCGAAGATCGCCAACTGACTTACCGGACATCACCTGGAGAAGGTGTGCCGCGGTATCGTGCGGAAAAAAAATAAAAACATACCCCTCAATTACCCCGGAAAGTCGAAGTAAAATGGCAACGGTCACATCAGTCGGATTTTCAATAAACTGTGATCTTGTTTCTGCGCTACGAATAGTCACACCTGGTACAGAAACAGTAATGCGCCTTCCTACCATTTCGGAAAGTGTGTTGCCGGCGTGAGACACGCCAATATTTACGAGCTCTCGTAATTGATCTTCGTCACTTTCACTTAATTGAAATATATTTGCCATAAAACTTATGAGATGTTCGTATGCTCTAGTATATCGCTTACTGTATGCGCGAGTAAACCCTGGACGTCAATCAAAAGTATCGTACGACCATCGGGAAGGAGTGCTGAGCCAGAAAAACCTTTGATGTCACGCAGGATAGGAGGAAGCGATTTGACAATGAGGTCCTGCTCTCCTTTGCATACGTCTACTCCTATTGCTAACCGCGTTGTTCTCGTATGTACCAAGACCGCAATTTGGTGGGCATCTTTTGATGCGGGGGGCTGATATCCATCGTACGCAAGTGCTAATACTCGCTCAAGATGGATGAGTGGGAGTAGTGCACCATCTACGAGTAATGTTTCCTGATGTGCC
This sequence comes from Candidatus Lloydbacteria bacterium, assembly GCA_043720495.1. GTDB lineage: Bacteria > Patescibacteriota > Minisyncoccia > Phycocordibacterales > UBA6899 > MHLP01. The sequence continues at coordinate 4,175 of JAYSSO010000087.1, forward strand.
ACACCGGAAATGTCACTCTTTGCGTACTCGTGAGTGCGCTCAATGTTGTCAAAAGGTATAGCAAAAGTATATCCACTCGCTTCAACGATAAGCACCCGAATGGTCGCGAGTGAGACGGGTAGGTCGAGTGTGAACCTCGTCCCAAGTCCAAGCTCAGGAATTGGCGAAATAACATCCAAGCGACCACCAATGTCACGCGCAAATGCGTACACTGCTGATACACCGACTCCCCGCCCAGAAATATCTGTCACCACATCGTTCGTCGACATGTTGGGATGAAAAAGCAATTCGGCGATTGCGCTTTTTTTCATTGCATCGATACGCTCCTTTGTTTCAACGCCACGCTCTATTGCCACACTCTTTACTCGGTCGTAATTTATGCCCGCTCCGTTATCCTCCACGATAACTTTTGCCCGACCTTTTTCACGTAGAGCATATAAAGTGATTGTTCCACTATCAACAATCCCGTGATCAATTGCATTGCGCAATAAATGAGAAAGTGCGCCACCCAAGCCATCAATGACCGTTCGATCGAGTGCAATACTTCCGCCCTGCACAACAAACTCAATTTTTTTTCCTTGACGCACTGCAAGGTCACGAACCATGCGTGGATATTGTCCAAAAATCTGATCGAGTGTCACCAGGCGGATTGCGAGTAAGGCATCTTGATTTTCACTTAAGAGGTGCGACATCTCAATAAAAAGTGATCGGAATTCGTTTACAAAAAAAAGCCTCTGCTTGAGCGCGGGGTCAGTTGTCGTTCTCGCAGTTTCCTCTGCTGGCTCCAGCATCGTATCAAATTTTAGTCGAAGCATAAGCAACTCCTCAAAAATTCCCATAAGAGTATCTAGGCGATCTATATGTACCTTCACTATGTCTGGTACAATGATTTCAGTTACACTATCGGATTCTATTTTTTGGAGCGTGGGCTTGGGGATCGGAAATTTTGCGGGTGATACAAGAAGTGCGCGTAGCGCTAGTACTTCTTTGCTCGTATCTATAACTGCATCGTTTACCTTAATCGCACGCAAGGAAGCCGTAAGTATATCCACGGAATGGAGCAAGGTGGTCACCCCCGCTGCATCAACAGTAAACGCGCTCCTTTCACCTGCATGAAATACATCTTCGAGTGCATGGGCCAGTTGAGCGATTTCTGTATACCCCATGGTCGCAGCGGAACCTTTTATTGTGTGCGCGCTACGCATGAGCTCCTCGTAAAACTCGAGATGTTCGGGTTCGCTTTCGATCTTGAGCAGTGTGCGCGAAAGACTGACGACATGCTCCTCTGCTTCAGAAATAAAAAGGTCTTTAAACTTCGCAATATCAAGAGCCATATGGAAAGTATATCATGCAGTCTTGTAAGAGAAGTACGCGTTGCTCCCTACCCAAAATACATATTGATACGCGCAGGAATATCCTCTATCGCAAACATTTCTTTTGCGCCCCCCTGACGCAGTGCGTTATTCGGCATTGAATTAGCGGGTGCAGTAAGGGGATCCTGTACAAGTGACAATCCCCCGTTGTCGTGAATAGCCTGCAATCCTCCGGCTCCGTCATGACCCATACCAGAAAGAAGCACTCCCACAACATCGCTCTTATAGCATGTCGCAACTGCCTTCATGGTCATATCAATCATCGCCTCATGAAGCTCGATAGGAACGGGCAGGACGTTAAATGCACAAACACCAACATTGCGCGGAAGAGGTGCCAGCATATGCCCACCAGGAATTACCAGTGCACATCCTGAACTTAACGTATCACCATCTTTCGCTTCACGCACATTAAAACTGGTGACACGGTCTAATCGTTCGGCAAATAATGCAGTAAAGTAGGACGACATGTGTTGCACAATGACAACAGCGAAGCCACGCTCGTAATCAAAAAGCGAAAGGAGGTGTTCAACGAACGGAGGCCCTCCCGTAGATGCACCTATAACTACAACGCCACTTGGTGCCTTGCCTTCCATTTTGCGCTCCACTGTTGAATTATTTTCCTGATCTTTCCTTCCATATGCATTACGCATTATCAAGGCAACTCGACCTATTTCTTTAATTTTTCGAATGACGAGTGACGCGACTTTTTCAATGTCGAGTGAAACCTCACCGGAAGGCTTCATGATGACATGTGCCCCCGACGCCTCCAGCGCGCTCTTCGCTTTTTCACCATCGGGTCCAACAAAAGCAGATAGCATAATAATGGCGGGAAGAGGACGACTACCTAGTATAATTGCAGCCGTTGCCTCTATGCCATTCTTTCCTGGCATATGATAATCCATTGTTATAACATCCGGCTTGAGATGCTCTGCGAGTTTCACCACGTCGTCACCCGAAGAAGCTGTTCCAACAACATTGATTTCTGGATCGGCACGAAAAAGCGCCGTCAAGTAGGTGCGGATAAACAATGAATCATCGGCAATGAGTACGCGAATTTTTTCGGGTGGTCCAGTTTGCATGAGGAGAACTGTGTGTGCTCCTATTTTTTCAAATACTTCTCTGCCTTCTCAAGAACGATATCGCGATCAAAAGGCTTAACGATGTAGTCGAGTGCACCTAAGGACTTTGCCTGTTCAATCATATCTTTTTGTCCAACTGCTGAAATAACTATGACTCTCGCCTCATGTCCGATCTCCTTTAGTACATCCATGCCATTCATGTCGGGCATAATCACATCAAGAAAAATAAAATCAGGATGTTCTGAGCGATATTTTTCTATCGCTTCACGTCCATTGCCCGCCTCGAGAAACTGAGTGAAACCAGCACTCTCGAAAATATCGCGCAAGACTTTGCGCATAAATGCGGAGTCATCAACAATGAGAATCTTCTGGGTATGCATATGGTGTAAATTATATCATAGCGATTTCTCCTGTGAAGTGAAAATTCCCACAAGATCGGAATGGTCAAGCAGTTTGTCTATGCTGAGCCAAAGAACAGGGCGCTTTACCATCATAGGGGTGCTCCGCGCACCTGGCTCGATCCCTGCCGGCCCGAGCATAATCGACTTTCCCTTTTTCCGTGATAGAAAAGCTTCATTGTATATAAATACCCCTTCAATATACTGCGTAGGAACGTGTGCAGCGATAATTGGATCAGGAGACTTCATGGTACTCACTTCAATTTCAACGACTGACTTGGGGTGATCCACAAGAATCGCAAAACGATTTTTTTTGTGGTGTATTACACACAAAAAATTAGCTGTGAGTGGGTGGTTCTTTGGCATATTCATGCGTGCTATCAAGTCGAGTACCACCACGACTTGGCCACGCAGATGAAAAATACCAATGATTGCGTTCGGAGCATTGGGGACTGGAGTAATTGGGGGGATTTTCATAACACGCTCCACAGCTTCAACTGCAACCGAATAGAGCTCACCATCAACTTCGAACAGAAAAAATTGTCGGGTCTCCCCCACCTTTTTTTGTTCTTTCATCTCGTCGTCATCCATAAATACATTTTAGCGCGGGAATGGCGTCATGGCGAGGGTGCGTGGCACATTCTTCGCGCCGGGATTCTCCAACTACAGGGGCAACGTCAGTACCACTTTCCCACTTCTTTGTTATCGGAAATCACTCAGAAATACGGTAGAAGGGCTTCGAATCCCGGGATTCTCCCCCTACGGGGGCAGTACACCTTTGCGGTTTCCTCAAAATAAGAATTCCTCGCAAACATCGCAAAGCTTTTCGAATCTCGGGCGCAAGACGCGCAGGTGGGCCGGGATTCTTTCCCTACGGGAACGGTATACCTTGGTGATTTTGCAAAGCCAAAATATCACCAAGCTTTTCGAATCCCGTCGAAAGTGCTTCCGAGCACTTTCTCGCCACGATTAAATGAAAAAACTGCTTAAAAAGCAGTTTTTTCATTTAATCGGGGCGCCGGGATTCGAACCCGGAGTCGCTCGCTCCCAAAGCGAGAATGTTAGCCGTTACACCACGCCCCGTTTATA
>JAYSSO010000088.1:0-3137 GCA_043720495.1 Candidatus Lloydbacteria bacterium
TCAAACCCGTGAGCGCTTTAATAGCGCGGGGATCATGGGCAAGTTTGGTGATGTTCATTCACTTATTTTCTCATTTTTCTTATTGGGGAGCAAGTCTAATGCACTAAATTAGACGCGAGATAAATATCAAGATAATGGCAAAAACAAGTACGTACCTAAACTTTATTCGGAACACAGAAGAAGCATTCCAATTCTATAAAACAGTGTTTGGAGGAGATTTTGTGGGCGGGATTCATCGCATGGGTGAAGTACCAGCGCAAGATGGACAAACCATGAAAGAGGAAGACAAGAACTTGGTTATGCACGTTGCGCTTCCTATTCTCGGTGGGCATGTACTTATGGGAACGGATGCGCCGGAGTCCATGGGATTTAAGCTTTCTTTTGGTAACAATGTATTCATAAATTTGGAGCCAGATACGCGAGGTGAAACTGAGGATCTATTCACTCATCTCTCGGATGGGGGAACAATAGGAGTGAAACTACAGGAAATGTTTTGGGGAGATTATTTTGGCTCTTGCACAGATAAGTTCGGCGTTCAGTGGATGTTTAATTGCTCCAGTAAAACATAAGCAGTTTATATTAACTCATGCAAAAAATAATTCCACCGCACTTTATACAACAGTTTTTCCCGGTTCTAAGGTAGACAGCATCAGCACCATCACGGGCACACCCTCGGGCGACTGTGACATCGTCTCCTTTACTCTCTCGGGAGTACACATGATTGTGATAAGTGCTGGGCCATACTTCAAGCTCAACCCTTCGATTTCATTTATGGTCAATTTTGACCCGTCAAAAGACAGGGATGCACGCGCAAAACTCGACGCATGGTGCACATAAGCATGAGCTCGCTTTCAACGAAGCTCTTTCTTTCATTGTGAATTGTGATACGCAGGAGGAAATAGATACGTTTTGGGGAAAACTCTCACACGTACCCGAAGCTGAACAGTGTGGATGGCTCAAGGACAAATATGGTGTCTCATGGCAAATAGTACCAAGTGTAATGGAGAAAATGATGGCGAGTGGCGATAAAGAAAGAATTGCACGGGTTACAGAAGCATTTTTGAAAATGAAAAAATTTGATATACAAAAACTTGAGGACGCGCACAACGGGACATAACACAACACCGATTTTAGGCTACTGCCAAGACTAAAGTCCAAGGGCGGAGCGCACTTTTGTAACTGCATTTCTGCACGATTGTAAGCCTGTGTCTACAAGTGTGACACAAACTGCTTCGCCAGCCGATATGTCTGCATCTACACCGACAATCTCCTGCAAGGCACCATAAAAACAACCCTCCTGAAACTCTTTTGGTGCAGTACTGCACGCAGTTCTCGTAATTTCTTTGTCGAATCCCGCAGTATCTGCAATTGCCTTCCCAACACCGGCCACACACTGAAAGCGAATATTTTCCTCTGCGAGGGTAGAACAGAAATCAAATGATTTTTCTGTATGTGCCCCAAATTGTTTCATTGCAAACATTCCCTGCACAAAATAGCACGACTCAGCAAAAGTGTTATCGGTTGCACTACACGGAAATAGTAGATCTGCTGTCGGTTGCCAGAGAGATTTGTGCTCCTTGCCGTCCGCAAGGTAGTTCTCCATAAACGCACCGAGAGCACAGCGATGTCTATCAGCCTCAATCAGGAGTGATGTGCAGTGAGTGAGCGCCACCGGAAGATCGTTGTTTACGCGGTACATGATCGCATGACCGAGGGCGTGTGTGCAGTGAAATCGTGCAAAGGAGCCGAGTGGGAGAAGATCACTTGGCACGCAGAGTGTGTTGAGTGTTTCTCTACTTATCACCTCCCCACCAGAGTTACGTAGTACACCTTCAACTACGCCGTGATAGTATCCAGACCAACAGAGAAAAGTTCCCTTTGCAAATGCGCTTGGAATATCCACAAATTCTCTCGACGCATTACGCCCAATTGTATGCATTGCGTTATGGCAACCCGTACGAAATCGCGCATCTGTTTTATATACGTCTGTAGCCTTTGCGAGCGCAGAAACTGTACCCTCAGCCCGCGCAAGCTTAAGGAAATATGTGTCAACACAGTCGTTGTATGTTGGACTCGTTTGGCAATTGTGAGCTGGTTTTTTTGACAATAAAAGAGCAACAAAAACAGTCAAAGAAATTATTACAATAATACACATTGCAATAACAAACTTAGTTTCTCTGGAGAATTTGTTGTTCCGTCGGAGGGGGAGAGGATTGGGCGAAAGAGGGGAGTGCATGTTCAAATAGTAGCGCAGTGCGCTTTTAAAGCCTAGGGGTTGGGGCTAACTGGGACTCGAACTTTCACAGCCAAGCCCCGCAAGGCTGAATGGGCATATTCTAACATAGACCCTCAACGCGCATCGAGAGTTCACGTTGTTTTACGCTTTCAATTGCGCATGCCCTGATAGTACTCCCACACTTTTATGCATAGTGGCACCCACGCAAAAATAGGGTAAACCAAAAAAGATATGCTTTCCTGGTCAAACCCAAGCGCCGTGTTGAGCATCACAAACAACAGAACCAAAACAATCGCCACAAAAAACGTTGGTGCCACGAGAAGCATCCTGCAGAAAACCGGTGCTGATGTTTTCAGGATCAAACCGGATAGTCCAAGAAGAACGCTTACTGGAATAAAAATAAACAAGGCGGTCCTCATCGCCACAATCCCACTCCCCCACAAAGTAACCTCCTCTGGGGCATACATGCCACTGTAGAGCAATACAACGCCAAGGGGAAACCAGAGAATAAAATACGAAACGTTATAAAAAGCAAACCAGCGATAAGGAAATTCCATACATGAATTATAGTGTAATTTATAAATTAACGATATGCGTCTCGAGCGCGATAACCTAGCACGAGTTGGTGGAGGGTGAGAGATTTGGTCACAAATAATTTCTTCGTCGCCACTCAGAAATTTTCGCGACCCCGACTCGTGACGTTTTCTACTGAAAACGTATGCACTCCGTCTTTCGAAATCTCTCACCCTCGCGCAACGGCAAATCACTCGGACTTTCAGTCCTTGCGAGTCATTGCGGAGGGTGAGAGATTCGAACTCTCGGAGGCTTTGACACCTCACACGCTTTCCAAGCGTGCGCACTAGACCGCTATGCGAACCCTCCGTGCTTTAATTATACAATT
>JAYSSO010000089.1:0-25361 GCA_043720495.1 Candidatus Lloydbacteria bacterium
ACATCGATCCATTTATTAGCCCTGTGATAGCGGAGAAAATGAAAGAGTTTCCTGATGGTGCACAGTATGAAAAGAAGTCTGAGGATATGAAGTACCTTATACCATCCCTAATTAACCCTTCCATACTGCTCCAGTATCCACTCATAGCCTAAAAGTTTTCTCATCCCCTCCGTATCATCTGCAAGTAAATTGAGTCTCGCCTCGATTGCAGTTTCTTGTTCCTCGATCGTTTCAAATATATGATTTGCCGTTGATTTACGTAATTCCCCAAAGAACCGCTCCGCCGGATTGAGTTCCGGTGAATAGGGCGGAAGAAACAACACAATAAGTCCAGGGATCTCTCTGTGTATCTTCGGTCGATGACACGGTGCGTTGTCCCACACCAAAATCACCATGGTATCGGGATATTCTTTTTTCAGTTCAAGAAGAAATGTGTGTGCGGCAGCACTATCAAAGCCGTCAATCGATGAAATATGAAAACTTTTTCCAGAGAGCGGGGCAACTGCGGAGAATAGGTAGCGATTATCAAAGGATTGCTGGCTGTCGATCACGGTACGCTCGCCCACTTTTGACCAACTCCGTCTAAAATTCGAGATCAGCCCATACCGCATCTCGTCGCCAAAGAAAAGCTCGAACGGTTTTTCCTTTAGCGGCTCCAAGAACGGAGCAATGCCGTTTTTTTAAAGTCGTCCTGCTTTTCCTTGTTTCCCTGCACGGGGTGCGGTCGTGCGCCTTTGTATGAATAATTGAGTTGATCCATGCGATACCACACGGTTTGTTCGGGAATGTCTTTGTTCTTGTGTTTCTTGAGCCACTCCTGCATGCGGGGAATAGACCAGTAGCCACCTTTGTCGATTTCTTTGGCAAGGTCGTCGAAGATCGCGCTGTTCCACTTGGGGTTGCCTTCGGGTCTGCCGCCTTTGTTCGTGGTGAGGGCGGAAAGCCCACCTTCGTTATAGGCGTGTACCCAATTCGTGATGCTGTGGTCGGAAACACGGAGATATTCCACGATTTCCTGACGTTGTTTGCCCTCCTTGGCGAGCATGATCGCCGTGATGCGTGTGCGCTGTCCCTCGTCGCGACTGCGTTTTTGTGCTGAGCGCAACTCATCTGCGCTGTGGCGAGGTGCCACTGATGTGAAATGTGCCATAGGGATATTATCCCATAAATATTATATTATGAAAAGGTTAGTTGGGGATGGTATTACACTCCTCGAGCAAATGACAAAGAAAGGCGAACCCCTCACTCGGGATGACCTCACCTTTCTCTACGAAATCGACCGGAAGATTGAGGGATTTGGGTATGTGACAGATCCGCGCATCAAAGAGCTTCGCGAGCAAAGAAACCCAGAGGAAGATATACTCATTATTTTTGATTGCGCACCTGCACAAATTGCCCACAACGAAAGTGAAATCACCGATGCTACGAAAGTATATGCGGGCGCACTGTTTAAAGGCATCTTTCAAGCAAACATCGAGCATGTCTTCACCACCTTTCCTGAGGGAAAACTTAAGAGATACAACATCGAGATTGGAGGAAAAACAAAGGAGGACTATGTAAAAGCACTCACAGAGAAAAACATCCAAGCTGGTGACTATGCAAAACAACTCATGGAAAGCCCCGAATTCGTGACCCTGCCTACCGGTGAAGCAATTGCTCTCGTGTGCCTTAACCTTTCCGAACTAGGATTTTCCAGTGGCGCAACAACCGATGAAATATACAAGCACGCACACGAATTGGGTCTCGATCTCTGTCCACCAGAAGTGGGTCCTGCGTTGCGGCTGGCCATCAACAGTCCTGAGTGGATGCGCATAGGAATGAAACAAATTACTGATCGTGGCAGCAACCCGAACGTGTTTAGCCTCTGTCGGGACGGTGGCGGTCTGTGGCTCGGCACGAATGCTGCGAGGCCGGGCGCCTGGTGGCGTGCGCACGACCCCTTCGTATTTCGTGCCCGCAAGTTGGATGCTTTGTAATTCAGTCACTTGTGTATTCTTTTGAAACTTTGGAACTTTGACACTTTGACACTTTGATACTTTGTTCAAAATAATTTTTTGCTATACTCAAATACAGATTGGTATTACCAAACGATTATGACTTTTGGGAACATTACTCGAAATGATTTCGCGTGCGGTCATCAAGTTTAGACTTGAGCGTGGGGTATGTTGAGAGTGTGATGTCTAGGGTGAGGAGACGTTTCGCCTCTTCGCGGGCGGCCTCGACCATTTTGAGGTTTTTGATGGCGTCCATTCCGATATCGGAAAGACCCCATTGCTTTCCTCCACCCAATTCTCCAGACCCACGGAATGCCAAGTCCATTTCTGAGAGTTCAAAACCGTTTTTCGCAGTGGTAAGAGCTTTCAGTCGATCAAATGTTTTTTGTGTTTTTGTTTCAGAAAATAAATAGCAATACGCTTGGTGTGTTCCGCGCAACACGCGACCACGGAGTTGATGGAGTTGCGCAAGTCCAAAGCGCTCAGCCCCTTCGATGATGATCATTGTTGCATTAGGTACATTTACTCCAACCTCAACAACCGAGGTGGCAACGAGAATGTCGGTGTCACCTGCGGAGAAGAGCTCCATGACATCGTCTTTTTCTTTGGGCTTCATTTTACTGTGGAGAATATCAATGTTGAACTCCGGAAATATCTTTTCTTGAAGCCGTGTGGCCTCTTCCTTCACCGATTTTGCGATAATCGCCTGTTCTTTTTCAGGATCTGGCTCGTCGATGCGCGGGCAGATGACATAGGACTGGCGTCCCGCCTTAATTTCCGCACGTATTTTTTCGTAGACTGCCTCACGTTTCCCGACGGGGACAATTTCGGTAATCACTGGTTTTCGCCCACTCGGCATTTGGTCGAGAATAGAAAGGTCAAGGTCTCCATATATCGTGAGTGCGAGCGTGCGGGGTATCGGCGTTGCCGTCATGGACAAAAAATGAGGGGCACGCGCTTTGTCGCCTTGATCCTTTTGGTCCTTCTGCACGAGCTTTGCCCGCTGTTTGGTACCAAAACGATGTTGTTCGTCAATGATGACGTACGCCAAGTGCTTCCATTTTACACTTTTTTGAATGAGCGCGTGTGTGCCTATCACGATGGGGATTTCTCCACTTTCGACCCATTTCAAGAATTGGGTCCGGGAGACGTCAGTCCACCCCGATGGGTCAACCTTTGAGGGAAATTTTTTACATCCCGAACCGGTAATGAGCCCTATCTGAATGCCTGTCCCAATGAAGTATTTGATGAAGGATTCAAAATGCTGTGTGGTGAGTATTTCTGTGGGACACATATAGGCAACTTGAAGTGCGCCGAAATTTTGCCCCTGTGGGCGGGTAGTGCAGACGGCGTAGGCGGTCGCGGCGGCAACTGCAGTTTTGCCGCTCCCGACATCACCCTCTAGTAGACGAAGCATTGCTCGGGACGATGCGAAGTCAGAGAAAATAGTATCAATCGCGCGCTGTTGTGCCTTGGTGAGTGGGAATCCAAGTTTGCCGACGAAGTCCTCGACCTGCTTTTTGTCCGGGGTAATCAGAAACGTAGGATTTTGTTCATAGAGCATGCGGGACTGCTGACGCTCAAGTTGAATGAAAAAAATTTCCTCAAAGGCAAAACGCTTGCGCGCCGAAAGTGCGTGTTTTTCATCACGGGGCGCATGAATCCAAACAAGTGAGGTAGCAAGTGAGGGGAGATTGTAACGCTTCAAAATTTCACTTTGAATTGGATCACTCAGTTGGCTGATTATTCCGCTTCCAGTAATCTTGCGTAGCGCATGATAAAACCAGCGCGAGGTGATACCCTTTGACTCTGGATATATTGGCATAAATCGCTCCTCAGGGTCTATGCCTACGTCCCCAAAGAGTGTCGCGCCAGTGTCGCGGGGAAGCTCAGGGATTTTTTCGAGTTCAGGGTTGTTGAGCGTCACCACAGTACCTCGCTTTTTCACAATTCCTGAAGCGCGCACAAAATCACCGGGGACAACCATTTTAGCCATATAAGGTTGATTGAACCAGACTAATTTCATTTTTCCTGTTTTATCGCGCATGGTCGCCTCACCCATGGGCATTCCGCCACGAAATGCCTTTTTTGTACTCGACTTTTCTATTTGACCGTAGAGGGTCACTCGCTCGCCGTCCTCAGCTAGTTCTATGGGAGATGATTTACCTGCGTCGATATGTCGAGTGGGGAGGTGGTACAGCAAATCGCGAAGTGTAATAAGTCCGAGCCGGAGCAATGCTTTTTTCTGCGCCTCCACAAGGCGAAAATGGAGAGTGATAAGGTCGTCGGGGTGCATCAAATTTTTTGCCATACTGCCTATCATACAGAGTCATGGGGCATCAAAATGCTTGACTTATGTGCTAAAACGTGATTTACTTAACTCGAAGCTCTTTGAAGTACATTGGGGGTTTTCGCTGATCCGAGCGCTTCGGATATTCACCGAAAGGAAGGTATGCGATGAATACCATCGTGAGCCCAAAAATGTCCCGTGGTCAAGGTAATGAGTTGCTCAATGCACTCGAGGCGGCCGGTCTCGACTTCGGGCTTGCACAGAATGTCGTCGAGTCCAAGGGCAACGACCTCGCCACGAAGGTGGTGCGATTGATCAAAAACGGTGGCTTCGAGCCCTCGACGAGCCAAACCCGGGCACGGGCCACTGGCATCCCCGTCTTCGGCGTCGAAGAGGCGATCAAGTACCTCGGGGTCAACACCTCGAAGCAACAGCTCGCGTATCTCGCCGATGTGCCGTTCACCGAGAAAGTCCTCCTGGCCTGCAAGGACACACACGTCCTTGTTGTGACCTTCCCGCTGTCGATCTGCGAACTCCGTGGCAGGGTCGAGCACAAGCTCTTCTACTCCAACGAGGATGCATGGTACAACAAGCAGGCGTTCGCCAAGGACAAGGGCGAGATCGGATGGCATTTGGTCCGCAAGACTCCGGTCAACCACTCGACATCGAAGACGTGGGATGAACAGCAGGCGCTTCTCGACAGCAACGAGGAAACACCAACAGCTCGTGTGTTGGTCTACACCATCATCGGCAATTTCCTCGCCGAAGGCGTTCGGTTGTTCGAGAACACCTACGTCCGATGTTCGGACCTCGACTCGGATGGCGCTCGCGTGTGCGTGGGCCGCTTCCATTCCGGCGGGCTCTACGTCATCCGCTGCTGGGACGACGATCGGGACAGCTACGTCGGTCTGTCCGGGGCCAGGAAGCAATGAACCTTGAATTCTTGAAACTTTGATTCTTTTGAATCTTTGAACCTTCGCGCGTAGCGCGGAGGTTTTTCTTTTCTGGCTTTCTGTTACAATCACATTATCTTGCTTATGTAGATCAGGTTACGGTTTGATCTCGCGAGATATCACACCTTGGATATCGCCGGCGTGTCAGCGGTTTACGGATCGTGGCAGAGTGCGATGAAGGATGGAGAGAACTTCTTGTTCGCTTCTTGCGAAGATATTTTCGGAGAAAGTTACTTCCAAATAAAATTCAGGAGTGAGAGGTTCTCAATCTCTGCGAGATTGCACCCCTCAAATTCCGGTGACTCGGGTGGAAGCGGACAATTCTCGACTCGGATGGCAATCGCGTGTACGTGGGCAACTTCAATTCCGACGGGCTCAACGTCAACAACTGCTGGGACGACAATCGGAACAGCAACATCGGTCTGTCCGGGGCCAGGCAGTCATACCTCCATTGTGATGAGAAACTCCCGCCAACCCAGCGGGAGCTTCTGTCAGTTGTTTACCTGGGATCTCGCGTAGACCTGATCCAGCCACCGAGCATCCGGCCTATCTCATCGAGAGAGGCTTCGATAAGGATATATTTTTTCTTGTCGATTGCTTTTATGTCTTTCATTAAGCGAATACACATGCGAAGAAAATTTAGTTTTACACTCGCCTTTTCAAGGGTAGGGAGTTTTTCGAACTTTGTCTGCTGGCTTGCGAAGAGGATGCCCTCGAGTATCTCAATGAGGAGACTTTCGCATTTTTGCCATAGCGTATAGCGGTCTTGCTTGGGCACAGATAATCGTAACTCGTAGAACTCCTTGTAGAGATCATATGCTTTCTTGAAGATCGGAATGTCAGTGTCGTTCATAGTATGAAAACTTATCAAAATATTTTTGAGTTAATAATTTCACCGGAGAATCTTTTTGCCGCTTGGGATATTTTTAAAAGTGATAAACAGAAAAAGTCCGATGTGATGAAGTTTGAAGGTGATCTCGAGAAACACCTCTTTCAGCTTCATCGGCAATTGCGCGATAGAAAATATCGCCATGGGCCATATTGGGGCTTTTACATTACCGACCCGAAAGTGCGGCACATTCACAAGGCGACGGTACGCGATCGCATCCTTCACCATGCGCTCTTTCGTGTGCTGTATCCGATATTTGAGTCGACATTTATCGCAACTTCGTTTTCTTGTCGTGTCGGAAAGGGAACCCACCGCGGAGTGAGATATCTCGCAGGAGCGATTCGTGCGGTGAGTAAAAATTACACCAAGCCATGTTTTGTGCTGAAATGTGACGTAAGAAAATTTTTTGACAGCATTGACCATGCCACCCTTCTTGAAATAATGGCAAAGAGAATTCACGACGAGCGTACACTCAACCTCTTGGAAGTGGTTGTCGAAAGCTATTCCGCTATTGCATTTACGAGAGAGAGAGAGAGAGAGTAAAAGCATCCCGCATGTAGGAGTACCCATCGGCAACCTCACGAGCCAACTTTTTGCTAATGTATATATGAACGAGTTTGATCAGTTTGTGAAACATGCATTGAGGATAAAATATTATGCTCGGTATACCGATGATTTTGTAATTGTAGCAGGAAGTCGCGCATATCTCGAGTCAGTATTGCCGCTTATTCAAAAGTTCCTTTTTGATCGCTTAAAACTCTCTCTTCATCCCAACAAAGTTTCCATACAGCCGTATGGGCAAGGAATAGACTTTCTTGGATATGTTGTCCTCCCGCATCACATTGTACCAAGGACAAAAACAAAAAAGAGGATGGTGCGCAAACTAAGAGGACGTATCACACTTCACGGGAAGGGTGCAATTAACGAGTCAGCATTGGCGGCCTCGCTTCAGTCGTACCTCGGGGTACTTTCACATGCTAATGCACACAAGCTTGGTGAGGCGCTGAAGAACCAATTCTGGTTTTGGCTTACAGAAAACCAATAAACCGGACTACTTCAACAAGGCGAAAATGGAGAGTGATAAGGTCGTCGGGGTGCATTGTGCTTTTCGCCATACTGCCTATCATACGCCATGGCGTGGAGAGGTGTCACTTTTTTGTGATATTTGCTAGACTGCGCAAAGTTTTGTTCATTATACGTTCGTTACAAATAGAAAAAGGAGAAGTCATGGAATTCTTATTTGCGGGAGTATTTTCCCTCCCATGGTGGGGCTATATCCTCACTGCACTTTTGCTCACGCATGTGACCATTACCGCCGTGACGATCTATCTGCACCGAGCTGAGGCGCACCACGCGCTCGTGCTCGGCCCGCACCTCGCTCATTTCTACCGCTTTTGGTTGTGGCTCACGACCGGGATGGTCACGAAAGAATGGGTCGCGATACATCGCAAACATCACGCGAAGTGCGAGATGGAGGGCGATCCGCATAGCCCTGTCGTGTGGCTACTCGGAGTAGAGGGTCGCTTCCGTCGCATGTGGAAGATGTGCGAATTCGTCTTCTGGCGTGGTGTGCGGATGTATGTCGAGGAGTCGCGTGTCAAAGAGACGATGGAGCGTCATGGTGCAGGCACACCCAATGATTGGATTGAGCGCAATCTTTACTCACGCTTCCCGAAGTTCGGCATCCTCTTTACGATGCCCCTTGTTAATTTCATCCTTTTTGGCCTTCCAGGGCTACTTGTTTGGATTGTGCAGGCGATTTGGATTCCCGTCTTTGCTGCCGGAATTATCAATGGTGTCGGGCATTTCTTCGGTTATCGCAATTTTGAAAGTTGCCACAGGAAGACCGGCGTTATTGATTCTTCGCGTAATATTGTTCCCTGGGGAATACTCATCGGCGGTGAGGAGCTGCACAATAATCATCACGCAAATGAGTTGTCGGCAAAACTCTCCGCAAAGTGGTTTGAGTTCGACATTGGCTGGCTCTATATTCGCCTCTTTCACAAGCTCGGATTGGTCAAAAGCATTCGTCATGGCCACTTTGGTACACGATAACGCGGGATACCCCGCGTTTTTCTTTTGCGTGACCAATAGGGGCAACTCTTGTTATAATAAAGAATAAGTAATTTATCTTTACCATGCACAAGAAATCGCTCCTTTTTATTTTGTCTCTCGTTCTCCTCGTTGGAGTGTTTATATTGAACGACCAGAAAGAAGTGTCGCTACCACTCGCACTTGAAACCAAGGAGGTAGTACTCGAAAACGGAGCGACGTACACACTCGTGGCCGATGAGATGATAAAAAACATCGCGGGTAAGCCCGTCAAGATGCTTGCCTACAATGGAATGATTCCTGGACCCACAATTCGGGTCGCTGAGGGTGCACAAATAACAGTGAAATTCGTCAACAATACCGACATGCCCACGCTCCTCCATTCTCATGGAGTGCGGGTGGACAATGCATTTGACGGAACGCACTTGGTCCAAAAGGATATCCTTCCTGGAGAAACATTTGAATATACACTCAAGTTTACTGACCCCGGAGTGTTTTGGTACCACCCCCACGTACGTGAGGATATGCAGCAAAATATGGGGTTATATGGAAATTTTGTAGTTACGCCAAATGACACGAATTACTGGTCAGGAGCGGACAAGGAGAACACAATTTTTCTTTCGGATGTGCTCATGGAGAACGGAGACATTGCTCCCTACAGCGAAAAGTACGTCACTCATGCGCTGATGGGTCGATTCGGTAATACCATTCTCATTAATGGTGATACTACACTCACTCTAGAGGCGAATACAGGAGAAGTTCGCCGACTTTATATCACGAACGCGGCAACAGTTCGACCATTTAATTTTCGTATTGGCGGTGGGGTTAAAATGAAACTCGTGGGAGGGGATAGCGGTCGCTATGAGCGAGAGACTTTTATGGAGAGTGTGGTTATTTCTCCATCAGAGCGTGCAGTCATTGAGGTATATTTTCCAACAGGAGGGGAGTTTGCTGTGGAACACGCTGTTCCTGGTGGAAAGGTATATCACCTTGGAAAAATAACCGTGACTGATGGAGCAGGAGTTGCAGGCAGAGCTGAGAGTTTTTCGACACTTCGTGTAAACGAGAGCGAGACAAAACTGTTTGCGGGCTTTCGGCAATACCTTCCTCTTCAGCCACAAAAACATCTTCGACTTACACTAAGCATGGACATGGGGAAAATTATGGAACATATGGGGGGAAGCTCAATGTCACCGCATGCAGCCGAGCCAATTGAGTGGGAGGATACCATGGGGGACATGAATGTATTTTCGACTTCGGACACTGTGAAGTGGATTATGCGCGATGAGGAAACTGGAAAAGAAAATATGGACATTGATTGGAAACTTCCACGTGGTCCGTATGTAAAAATACGCATTACCAATGACTCACAGTCAGGTCATCCGATGCAACACCCCATCCATTTTCACGGCAACCGTTTCGTCGTACTCTCCGTGAATGGAGTTCCAAACGACAACATGGTCTGGAAAGACACCACACTCCTCAAAACAGGTGATGTAGTTGATATGCTTCTGGAGACAGTCAATCCGGGGAAGTGGATGGCACATTGTCATATTGCGGAGCATATGCACAGTGGCATGATGATCGCATACACCGTGGAGTAAAACCCCAATTGTGGCGCACTACGAATTTTTCTTCATCAAAAGGTTCGGGGGATGTACTCTGCGTACACCCCCGCGAACATTTTTGTCTTGAAAAAATCAAATTGCGACCAATTTTTCTTAACGGTACCCCGTCTTAGAAAAATGAAGTACTCTCCGTGGTGCATCCAAAGTTGACCTTTTACTAATCGAGTAGAATGTAAATTCGGGCGGTCTGCTTCGTTGTAAACATAAACGAGGATTTCCATTTAGGAGAGGGAGGGATTAACGGTCGCTACTCGACCAGTACACCTTTGTGATTTATTCAGCATCAGAATGCTTCATAAATAACGCAAAGCTTTTCGAATCCCTCACGAAAGTGCCACAGGGCACTTTCTCCTCTCCGC
This sequence comes from Candidatus Lloydbacteria bacterium, assembly GCA_043720495.1. GTDB lineage: Bacteria > Patescibacteriota > Minisyncoccia > Phycocordibacterales > UBA6899 > MHLP01. The sequence goes on from JAYSSO010000089.1 coordinate 10,166, forward strand.
TTAAGAAAATTGGCCCCATTCGGGGCTCAATTTTCAAGAAGCGGTGTTTGTTGGACAAAGTTCGAATGTATTTTGCCGAGAATCCCGACGAGGAATGAAATGCGTCTCGGACACGCTCGCGGACTCGCGTGTGCAAAAACCAAAAAATTTTCTTGCATTTTTCTCGCGTCTCCTCCCCCCACCCCTCCACCGCGAAGCGAAAAAAGAAAACGGGGACAGTCACGATTGATTTGTATTTGATGTGTCATAAGTTATTATCCCTGCCCAGTAGCCTGTCAACATTGCACGATGAACAAAAAAGTCTGAAATATTAGACCATACTTTAAATAAATCAATCGTGACTGTCCCCGTTTCCTGGTGATCGTTATCCCACCAAGAATTGCGGTGGCGAGGGTCTCGGATACATCAAGAAAAAGTCTGGCGCAATCCTCAAACGTAAATTTCCCTTCATGGAGAAAATGATTTGGGGGCGCCCCGGTATCTGGTCAGTGGGATATTGTGTGTCCACCGTAGGGATGAACGAGAGTGTCATACTCAACTATGTGCGCTCCCAAGACGAAGATGACCGAGGACAGCTGCAATTCGAGTTTTAAGTCTCGGCACACAAACCGCGGGCTCCTGCCCGCGGTGATTGAATTTTCTGACATAGTTTGAACCCATTTGAGGTTCACTCATTTTATCACTTTCCCGTTTTGAAATGTAGCGCAAAATAATGGAATTTTTGCTACTACTTTCCAAAACTACTAGCGGAGGGTGAGGGAGTCGAACCCACACACGGTTTTTAATCGTGACAGATTAGCAATCTGCTGCCTTACCATTCGGCGCAACCCTCCGTATTTTGTTCTGGTGTTTAGGATTATGTGTTCCAATGATCTTGATAAATTTGTGAACATCCTTTTTACTTTCTATGAGGACTTCACGGCAATTCTTCGATACTCTCGCACAAATTTTGAGTTTTTGCAAGGAAGAGAAAACATCATCAATGAGCGGTGGGGACGCGTTTGAAAAGCTTATTTTCAAATATGAGTATTTCCTGCCCTTAGACACATATGAGTGAATAAAGAACGATCCATCGGTGTCAAAAAGCCCCCTCATGCAGCCAATGATATATTTTTGGTTCATGGAGACCCATCTTGGGATGTGTGCCCCGCCACCAATCTTATTTCCAATCGGCAAACCTAATTTTTGACAGAATTCACTCAGTTTTTTTCGAGAAACAACAATGTTTATGGCCTGTTTACTTTTCTTTTTATATCGTTTTGGAGTTACGCCAAAAAGTTTTTTGATAAGATTCGTTACGTAGTCAGCATAGAGCAGGTCATCTACGGAATGGAGTGTTATGGTAATTTGAAATGGTGTAACACCGCCATCACCCAACATAATTCCCACAAATTCGGCGAGATTAATGGAACGAATCGGCAGAAAAATTGATCGTGCATTGAAGGGGTGCGACAGGTCATTTTTTCCTACGGATTCCCACCAAATCCTCCACGCCACTCCTCTTTTGTTTGTCATGTCGACCCTTCCATATTTTTTGTACATCGCCGTGCCTCCCTTCGGTGCAATGTGCGCAAGGTGTGCGTGCATATTGATGATAGAAATATTTGAGGGGAAAGGAATGCCTGCATTTTTTGAGAATGCAAGCGCAGTATCATAGGGCATGCGATGAGAACCACTCACCCAGCCACGCACTGTCCTGTCGTGAGCATTCGAGAGCGGGAGAAATTTATTACCCAATACTACTTTACATGCAAGCAAAAAATTCTTCTGCGAATTTATTGTTGGAAAATGTATCCGTCTGGATATGAACGACTTTACCACCATTCCACTCTAACATACAAATACACCGATTCCAGGATTTTTAAACGACTGTGGTATGCTTTGCAAATGTCCGATACATTCCTCAGCATACTTACATTGTTGTATGGCGGTGTCGCGTTGATTACGCTCATTGCATACTACCCAACGGTTCATGATTTATACCGGCACAAGAAGCCGAGTGCGAACATTTCTACGTACGTTCTTTGGACTGTGGCAAGTGGAATTGGTTTTTTGTACGGTATTTTTATTTTACCCGATGTGTTGTTTCTCGTTGTGGCGGGCATCAATTTTTTTGCAAATCTGCTCGTCCTGTTTTTGCGCTTGCGCCTACCTTCTTAGCATTGCTCTTAGTACGGGCCCTTAGTGAGCGACTGCGATTGCGAGGACGCGTTTAGGTAAACACGCCTTTACTGCACGTCGTGCGTCTTTAATAGTTGCCCCCGTAGTAATGACATCATCGATAAGAATTACTGTTTTGCCGTGAATTTTTTCCGCATTGCGAATTGCAAAAATCCCATCGACATTCTCTTTACGCCCCTCCTTGCCACGCGCACGAACTTGCTGAAGTACTTCGCGTCTTTTGTAGAGAATATTTTTTTCAATCGTCATAACGAGTCCGTCAGGTTTACCGCAATCCCGGATTATGCTCGCAATGAGGCCTGCATGGTTGTATCCCCGCATGGTGATTGCCTTCTTGTTTCCAGGGATTGGAATAAGGACAATTTCCTCACCGGTCGAGCGGCCTCCGGTTGCGATCTTTTTAAAAAATTCACGATAGAGAGCATTTCCGAAATAGCGCGCAAGCGAACGGCGACGATGATATTTGAGTGCCCAAATGGCTTTTTTGATAAGCGGGTTATGGTAATCAAAGAGTACGGCAGTTGAGCCTGAAAGTGCCATCGGTTTTGTGGTAATTCCGCGTTCGCAAATGGCGCAGAGTACGTTTCCTGATTTTCCGCACCCAATACACAGCTCGGGAAAAACAAATGAAAGGAGATCGAGAATTTGCATTACCGCAGTGTACATGCCTTTTGCCTCCCCGCAAGATGGCATATATACAAGTACCTAACTAATACCATCGCTATGGTATAACTTTTTTTCATTGTGGTATAATATCGCGATGGTAGATTTCACATTCAAAAAAATACTTGACTCACTGTTGCACAATAAATCAAATGAGAGCGTGGTTGGGGTAGATATCGGAAGTTCGTTCATTAAAGTTGTGCAGTTGCACAAAAAAGCAGGAAAAGCTGTGCTTGATACTTATGGAGAAATTGCCCTCGGTCCTCTTGCCAATCTTGAAGTGGGGCAGGCAACCAATTTGCCTGTAGAAAAAATAGTAGAAGCAATCAACGACCTTTTTGAAGAGGCAAAGGTAACTAGTCGTAATCTTGTTTTTTCCTTACCACTCTCATCCACGCTGGTGACAGTTATTGAAATGCCTGATCTTGGTGCCGACAAATTAAAAGAGATGATTCCTCTTGAGGCGCGCAAGTATATTCCTACACCGGTTGCTGAGGTGTCGCTTTCACATTGGATAATTCCTAGCGTCACTCGAACATACGTAGATCCAGATAAAGAAGATGCGCAAAAAGGAGAAAAGCCAATGGTGGAGGTTCTGCTTGTTGCAGTACATAACGACATTCTTGCAAAATATACCGAAATCGCTACGAAACTCGGAGCCACATCGGCGGCATTCGAAATAGAGATTTTCTCGAGTATTCGCTCGACCCTGGGACGTGATGGCTCACCTACAATGATCGTAGACATTGGTTCTGCCACAACAAAAGTTGTAGTAACTGAGGAGGGTGTAGTGCGCAGCTCACATTCAGTTAATGTGGGATCACAAGACGTTACGCTTGCACTCTCACGAGCTCGAGGGATTTCGATGCTCGATGCTGAAGAAATGAAGCGCGCATTTGGACTCACTGGAGATCCCAACGACCCCTCCATTGCGGAAATTACCCGACTCGCTGTCGAGCGTATTTTGGGAGAGGCAAATCGGGTGCTCACAAACTATCAACACGTAAAGAGGGTAAACATTTCAAAGGTAGTGCTTGTGGGCGGAGGAGTACTCCTGAAGGGAATTTTGGAGGTCGCCGAAACAATGTTTGGTACAACGGTTGTTCATGGTGTTGCGTTTCAGAAAGTTGAGGCACCCGCGGTTATTGCGCCACTCTTGACTGAGGCGGGTCCTGAGTTTGCGACGGCAGTAGGTCTCGCTCTCCGCAACCTCGGTTAGGGTGCCTAAAAATGGCGAACTTCTTCGCTGGCTTCGGCGAGCGGTTCGGGGGACATACTCAAAGTATGCCTCCTCGAACACGCACACCTCGCCAACTCGAATTTCATCCATTTTATGCACCCTAAAAATTCGGTTAGGATGCAAAAATGGCGAACTTCTTCGTCGTGAACCCATCCATTTTCGCAACTTCTGGGGTTAAATGAGGAGTGTTTGGGCGTTGGGAAAAATCACTGTAGATAAGTTGCTCGCTATGTGCGATATGTTCTTGTAGAATGAGAAGCGACGAATGTCTAACCAATTTGACACATCATTTATACCGCAACAGCCTTTACTTCGAGTAGAGGGGGTGAAGGGGCGCCACGAGCCCGTGAATTTTGCGCTCGTGCTTGCGCTCATACTTTTTTTTGTAGTGCTTATCATCGCGGGAGGTGTGTATTTCTACGCACGGAGTATTGACGCCCGTATTCTTTTGCGCTCTCAGGAACTAGCGTCACTTGAGGCGACCCTAGATAGCAGTAAAATAACAGAATACAAGAACATTGAATCACGCATTATAAATGCCAAGGTCGTACTTCGCGATCATAATACTTTTTCAGTTGTACTCGCACTACTTGAGAGTGGCGCAGCTGACAATATTGGTCTCACCAAGCTTGCTTTTTCGAATCGTGAGAAGAAGTTTAAAGTAGAAGTTCATGGTGTTGGCCCTAGCTATCAATCCATTTATTTTCAACTTGAAACCTGGCGAGCCATCAGCCCGATGGTGCTTCGCGTAGACCTGTCCACCATCTCGGTTGAAGAAGCGACAGGAATTGTAAAGTTTAGTGCAATGATTGAGCTCAATTCAGAGTATTTGAGGTATATGAATGTCTATCAGGCAATCGAGAAGGCGCGCAAACAAGATGCACTACCCGAGGTGACAGGATCGGTTTCTTCAAGCGGTCCTACAGGAGCCACCATAGACAAGGAAGTTAAGACCCCCCTACCATGATGATGAATCGCTACCTTACCCCGATGCTCGTCATTGCCGTTTCAGTCGGTGTGTACTTTTATGTTATCGATCCAAGATATAAAAATATTGCCCAACAGCTGGCCCAAGAGCGTGTGATTGAAGGTTTTATTATTGATGCCAATGATGCGAAAAATCTGCTGGATAAGGTGATTGCTGATCACCGATCATTTCCGCCGGACGCAGATCACCGATTGAATGTATTGCTTCCGGATACTATTGATCCCGCACGGCTCATTATAGACATTAATGCCGTCGCTTCGCGTCACGGGCTCGCAGTCGGCTCTCCAGCCGTACTCCTCGGGGCCGCAAATGCGGAGGAACCAAATAGACTCCTGGAGCACGAAGTAAGCTTTAAAATAGTAGCAACGTATTCAACATTTAGAAAGTTTTTATGGGACGTCGAGTCATCCTTGGCTATCCGAGACTTTAATGCCGTGTCCTTTGCGTCGACCGCAGCACTGGAGGAGGCATCAAAAGGGGTGGCGGTCAATCCAGAATTTGAAATTTTATTTTTTGATGTGTATCTTAAGGTCTATTCGCTCCGATAGCAAATTTGTTTATGAACAAACAACTCCTCATGGATTTTCTCGTCGTACTCATTGTCCCCATCTGTTTTGTTGCTGCGTATCATTTTATTGACAACGAGATAACGACTGACGAACTGCTTGCGGTGACTTCGAGTGGTGAATTTGCCGAGCCCGGGGCATTATCAGCCGAATTGGGCGCAAAAAGTAAAGAAATTTTGACCGAGCTCAAGTCGATTCGTTTTGATGAATCATTCTTTTCTGATCCGGCGTTTTTGTCACTTCAGGATTTTACTCCAGAATATGCAACGACGAGTATTGGTCGCGACTACCCATTTTCTATCCCCCCACCTGTTGTCGATGTCTTGAGTGAGGGTCAGCGTGCAAAGGCTGAAAAAGAGGCAATCATCCTTCAGCCCGCAAAGACGACAAAGCCCGCCACACCTCCTACTTCACGCTAAGCCATATTAGTTAGTGTTATTCATTTGGCGCTTTTTTTGATATCATTGACATACACACGCCATGAGCTTCTTACTCTTTTTATCACAGAAAGGTCTCTTCAAAGAAGAAGATATTCCTGAGCTCACACAAGAGTCAAAAAAGGCAATTGGTGGCATCGACGAAATTCTCTCAAGGGGTGGCATGACGCTCGATGAGGTGCTAACGCTGAAAAGCGAGTACTACAACATTCCTGCTCGCTCACTCGAGGGTGAAAAAATATCTACTGAAACCCTGAGGTACATACCCGAGGAATCAGCACGTCATTATCAAATTGCTCCACTCGCACTCAATAATCAGGTGCTCGAAGTGGGAATGGTCGACCCTGACATGTCTCAAGCGAGAGACGCCATTCAATTCATTTCCGCGAAGCTCGGAATTCCCTTTAGGCTTTTTTTACTTACAAAGATAGATTTTAATCAGATACTTGAGCAGTATAAAAATCTTACTGGTGAGGTCACCAACGCGCTGGGAGAGCTTGATTCAGAAGACAATAAGCTTGTTATTGATAATTCCGTTACGGACAATGTATCCTCAATGTCTTCTCATGAGCATGAGGAGACACAGGGTGGGGAAACTAAAATTGTTGAAGATGCCCCAGTTACAAAGATTGTTGCGGTTATCTTAAAGCATGCGGTGGAGGGTAACGCGTCTGATGTGCACATCGAACATACGGGTGAAAAGGTCCGGGTCCGTTTTCGCGTGGATGGTGTGATGTACACCTCGCTTATACTTCCCACAAACATTCACAGTGCGATAGTCGCGCGTATCAAGATTTTGGCGTCGCTCAAACTCGATGAAAAACGCAAACCACAGGATGGCCGTTTTAGTGCTCGAATGGAAGGAAAAAAAGTAGACTTTCGTGTCTCCACGTTCCCTGCATATTACGGTGAAAAGGTTGTTATGCGTATTTTGGATACGGGCAAAGGGGTGAAGACTCTTGATATGATGGGCATGACACCTGAGTCGCTTAAGCTTGTGCGCGATGCAATTGCTACTCCTTATGGACTCATTTTGATTACGGGGCCGACTGGTTCAGGTAAGTCCACCACTTTGTATTCGATGCTTTCTGAGCTTGATCGAGAAAAAAGAAATGTTATTAGTCTGGAGGACCCCGTCGAGTATAATATTCCTGGCGTCAATCAGTCACAAGTGCGTCCCGAGATAGGATATACATTTGCAAACGGACTTCGCTCGATTCTTCGCCAAGACCCAGACATTATCATGGTGGGAGAAATCCGCGACAAAGAGACGGCGCAACTTGCAGTACAAGCAGCGCTTACTGGTCACTTGGTGTTTTCAACACTCCATACAAATAACTCTGCCGGTGTAATTCCGCGACTCATCGACATGGAGGTTGACCCCTACCTTATTGCTCCCACGCTCATCATGGCGGTGGGACAGCGCCTCCTCCGCACGATGTGTCCCGAGTCTAGGAAACCTTTTCCGTTATCCGAAAGTCAACGCATGATGATTGATAAACAATTTTCCGATCTTCCCAAACATGTGCGCGATACGATTGTGGTTCCTGAGAACGCTTATGAAGCTGTACCGTCACCGATGTGCCCCTCGGGGACCAAGGGGCGTATACCTGTGTTTGAGTTTCTCAAGATGGACAAAGAGCTCGAGCACGTTATTCTTACCAATCCTGTTGAGCCGGCGGTGTATGGTGCGGCGCGTGCAAAGGGGATGCTTACGATGAAGGATGACGCGCTTATGAAGGCGTTTGCGGGAGTCATTCCTTTTGACGAAATCAACAACATTGTTTGAGTTCCATTTTGGGCGTCCTTTGATTTTTTCATCACCAAAAGGTTCGGGGAATGTACCTGAGCGTACATCCCCGCAAACACTTTCGGCTCGAAAAAATCAAATTACATCCCAAAATGGACTTAATCTTCTCGAATTTCGTTTTGGTCATCGGCATCCACAGCTAGTGGTGGGTGCGATAATAAATGATGTTATACTATCATTATGACAAAAGAAAAAGTGGGGTACGAAATTTTGGTTATTGATGACGACGCATTTTTACTCGATATGTATGCGATGAAGTTTACGCAGAAGGGATTTCGTGTAACCAGCTCGGGAGGCACCCTTGCAGCACTTGAATTATTGCGAGGAGGACTTCAGCCAGCAGTCCTTGTCGTTGACCTGGTGATGCCTGCCATGGATGGTTTTGAGTTTTTGGAGGTTGTAAGAAAAGAAGGGTTGGTGAAAGATGCACTCGTGATAGTACTCTCAAATCTTGGCGAGCAGGAAGATGTTGACCGAGCACTTAAGCTTGGCGCAGCGGGCTATATTATCAAAGCCTCCGCCACCCCATCAGAGGTAGTAGAAAAAGTGCAGGAAGCTATGGAGCTGAATAAAAAGAAATAACGACTTATACTGATATATGACACAAACCGAATATAAAAAAGAGCTTGAAGATCTTGTGCTCACGGTAATTCATGAGGGTGCCTCTGACCTCCATCTCGTCGTTGGTCGACATCCTACGATTCGCGTCTCAGGTGAGCTTGTCCCACTCGTAAAAAAGCCCGTGCTTACAGGAGAGGACACCAATGGACTCGTAAAGGAGCTCATTGCCGCAGACCTGTATAAGCTTTTCATGGAAGATAAAGAGATAGACTTTTCTTTTTCTTTTGGCAAGGAGGCGCGTTTTCGTGGCAATGGTTTTTTTCAGAAGGGGACAGTCGCAGTCGCACTGCGCCTTATTCCCAAAAAAATAAAGACCATACAAGAGCTTGGACTCCCGCCAATTCTTGAGCTTTTTACCAAGCGGAAGCAAGGATTCTTTCTTGTGGTTGGTCCCGTCGGTCAGGGAAAGTCGACCACCTTGGCGGCCATGATTGAAATGATTAATCATGAGCGCGCTGAAAACATCATCAGTATTGAGGACCCCATTGAATACATCTTTACCCCAGACCGATCAATCATTAGTCAACGTGAGGTGCGTTTTGATACAAAAGATTTCCCAATAGCACTGCGGGCGTGCTTCCGTGAAGATGTGGATATCATTCTTATTGGTGAAATGCGCGGACTCGATACGATTGCAACCGCGGTGACCGCTGCTGAAACTGGACACATGGTCTATTCCACGCTCCACACAAACAATGCATCGCAAACTATCGACCGTATCATCGACTCCTTCCCTCCATCACAGCAAGACCAGATTCGGCTTCAGCTGTCGGCATCGCTTGTGGGAATATTCTCTCAACGCCTTATCCCACGCGTGTCAGGTGGGCTTGTTCCTGCATATGAGCTCCTCATTAATAATAATGCTGTGGCAAACTTGATACGTGAACGACGTACCCACGAAGTGCCTATGGTGATTGAGACGGGGTCGGAGGCAGGAATGATCGATATGAATCGCTCACTTGCTGACCTGGTGCGGGCCGGGGAGATTAGTGCGGAGTCGGCATATCTCCACTCCTTTAATCCGCGCGCATTAGAAAGGATGATATAACCGCTTCGCGCATTTTTGACGCACTACTTCGTTATCGTCGTCACAGGTTCGGCAGACGTACCCAAAGTACGCCTGCCCGAACACTGTTTCCTAGATGTCTCGTATTGCATTCAAAAATGCGCGAAACGTCGCCTGCACACTTTCCCTTTTGCTTTTGCACAGAATAGAGTAATTCTGTTGTATAATGAATCTGATGAAAATCGACATTCTCTTCTTTCCTATACCCCAGACCCCTAATCCCTAATCTCTAGTCTCATGCTCTATAGATATAAAGCAATTGATAATGCTAATGGCGAAGAAAAAAACGGAAGCATTGATGCTGCGACCGTCGATATTGCCATCGCTTCACTCCAGCGACGAGAGCTAGTGATTATTTCAATAGTTGCGGCTGATACACAGACACTGTGGGAGAGAGTGGCCACTTTTGGTGCTACAAAAAAGGTAACCTACCGTGAGGTAGTTATCCTTTCTCGACAGATTTCTACATTGTTTCATGCGCAAGTCTCCGCACTTCGGGTATTTCAACTTCTCGGAATAGAGTGTGAGAATGAATCGCTGAAATTGACCCTGAACGAAATTGCGGAGGATATACAGGGCGGGATGGCGCTTTCTGGTGCCCTCTCGAAACACCCCGAAGCTTTTTCGGATTTTTATGTAAACATGGTGCGTGCAGGTGAGGAGTCGGGAAATCTCTCAGATACGTTTGCATATTTGGCGGACTATCTTGACCGTTCCTTTGAGCTCATGTCGAAGACAAAGAATGCACTAATTTACCCAGCATTTGTTGTGAGTGTCTTTATTATTGTTATGATACTGATGCTCGTGATCGTTATACCGAAACTTGCGGTTATTATTACGGAGACAGGTAAAGATTTGCCTATCTACACAAAGGCAGTGATTGCAACGTCGAATTTCCTCATCAATTATGGAATCTATCTTTCCGTTGTCGTCATTGCACTTGGTGTACTCTTCTCCCGATTTATGCAGACACAAGAAGGAAAAGAGCTGTTTGCAGCCGTTTCACTACGCGTTCCATATGTTGGTGCGCTGTATCAAAAACTTTACCTCGCCCGCATTGCGGACAATCTGAATACAATGCTTTCCTCCGGTATTGCTGTGGTGCGCGCGGTTGAAATCGCTGCGTCCGTTGTGGGAAACGAATTATATAAAAATGCACTGTTGGATGTATCGAACGACGTGCGTACAGGTGTGGCACTTTCGGCAGCCATGGGAAAACACCCTGAAATTCCGGGAATCATGGTGCAGATGATTAAAGTGGGGGAGGAAACTGGTGAAGTGGGCAGTATTCTGGAAACACTTGCAAAGTTCTATAAGCGCGAAGTGGATAACGCTGTTGAAACGTTGATTGGTCTTATTGAGCCTGCGATGATTATTTTGCTCGGTTTAGGAGTGGGTGGGCTTTTGGTTTCGATATTACTCCCTATCTACGACCTCGCCTCCTCCTTTTAGGAAAATGCCAAATTGGGCGCACTTCGTATTTTGCATCCCAAACGAGTCGGGGAGCAGTATCGCTCATACAGCTCCGCCGACATCGCCTGGGCGCAAAATTCGAAATTGCATCCCAATTTTGCATTTTCCTCGCACTACTTCAGTAGGAAAGAAAAATGCACTTCAACGTACAGAGAGTACGCCTTGTTTGCATTTTTCTTTCTTACTTCGTATTGCATTCCAAAACAACACTTCCAGGGAAAATCGCCAAATTTGTACACTCTACTTTGTTCTTCCTGAAAGTGTCGGTGGTTACTGGATCCATGTAAGCTCTGCCTGTATTGACAAAAGAAGAATAAGTATGTTATAATTGGGGCTGCAGTTTTTTCAACCTGGAGGTCTTATGAATATTCGAAGTGGTTTGCGGGGTGTGGCGCTTTTCCTTGCGTTATGTGGCGCTGCACTGCTCATGGGTTGTGCGGGTATGCCCGCTCGCGATGTGGGCATGATCGCCGGTGCCGCAGTCGGTGCGGAGGGGAATCCGAAGCGTCCTGTACTTGGTGCAGTGCGAGGTGGCGCACTGGGGTACGGGGTCGGAATTCTCTACGAGAACTTCGTCGCTCCAGCGGTGGGGGGCAATCGCGCATACGGAATACCTCCACGTGCACATGGCCAGCCATACGGTTCAGAGTATCGGGGTAGACCACGAGCTCAGCAAGGGCAGCAATTTGGCGAGGGGGAACTGACGAAGTGTTCAACCCAAACTGAGCGGGATTACCGCACTCCCGGAAGTCCGGAAACGCGCGTGATGACCTGTGAGTCAGAGCGTATCGAGGCAACCCAAGGCGGGATGCTCAAATGTTCTGCACGATATGTCGAGCGACAAACGGGGGGAAAACTACCCGAGGTGACAGTTGACAACGAGCGTTGCCGCGAAACCGTTCAAGTTCCGATGTATCGGCGTTACTAAGTAACACCCAGGTACAGTTCATCGTAGAATTTAACCAGCGGGGGTCCTCGGACCCCCGTTTTTTTGTTGTCCACGTGTGGGTTGAATGTGGGGTCGTAAAAAGAAGATTGCCAAAATAGTTACCCCAATATTTTTGTCATCCTTCCTAGTAACAGAACTCCTCCTTCCTTATTCTCTAATTCGTGAGAATTAGAGAATAAGGAAGGAGGGTGACCGAGGAGTTAATGGGGACAAGTTGGGTCTTTTACATGATGTGTTTTTGAAAGTGTGACCAAGTTGCCCTGAGACGTCATCCCCATTATAATGCCAGTAATATATGGAAGATATTCGTATTCAAAACCTTTCAAAAGCATTTTACTCCGTGACTGGTCCGGTGTTTGCAGTAAAAGACCTTTCGCTTTCTGTAAAAAGAGGAAGTGTGTTTGGATTTTTGGGGCCCAATGGAGCTGGGAAAACGACCACCATGAAAATGCTTGTCGGGCTCGAGAAACCCACAAGCGGGAGCATCGTCATTTCTGGTGGAAGCCCTGAGGGTATCGCAATCAGGCGAAATATTGGTTTTATGCCTGAGGCACCATCATTTTATCTGTACCTCACGGGACGAGAGTTCCTGCAATTCATCGCGGATATCTTTGATATTGCTCATGCGACCGCTCGCATCAATGAAGTACTTGCTGAAGTTGAGCTTATGGGGAGCGAACACAAACAAATACGCACCTATTCAAAAGGAATGCTTCAGCGACTGGGATTGGCGCAAGCACTCATTAATGACCCGCAAATACTTTTTCTCGATGAGCCGCTCGACGGACTCGACCCACTCGGAAGATCTGAGATAAAACGTATTTTTTCGGGATTGAAAAAACGCGGAAAGACAATATTTCTTAACTCACACATTCTTGCTGACGTTGCAGAAATATGTGAGTCGGTGGGGATTATCGATAAAGGGAAACTAATTATATGCGACACCCCTTTGTCAATTTCACAAGGCTACCGTGACCTCGAAGACGCTTTTGTGCATATTATTAAAAAAGAGCGAGACAAATTCGCACAGTAAATATGATAAAACGTATCCTCGCCATTGCGCGAAACACATTTCGTGAAACTCTCCGCGATCGGATACTCTGGTCGGCAGTTGTCGTCATGCTCGCACTTATCGTTTTTTCACTTTTTGTGGGCTCAGTGTCGCTCGGGCAAGATACGCGGATGATCGTTGATTTTGGGCTTACTGCGATTTATATCCTCCAGATATTTGTTGCCGTGTTCATCGGCTCAATGCTGATCTTTAAGGAGGTCGAACGCAAAACATTTTACTTAATCATTCCAAAGCCGATCCACCGTGAAGAAATAATTCTGGGAAAATGTTTGGGTCTTGTCATGACGACTGTAGCGGTGACCGGGCTTTCGATGCTCGCACTCTATGCCATCCTGTTCATGAAGGGGCTACACGGGTTTTATCTCCCGATATTGTTTGCCGTCCTGCTTTCACTCTTGGAGTCGGTAATTCTTATAATGGTCAGTATTCTTTTTTCTGGACTTACTTCGCCCATTCTGTCCGCCGTCTACACCATCGCCTTTTTTCTCATCGGGCATTCGAGCGCCATTTTGCGCGAGCTTATTGCGAAACAAACATCACTCTTCACTGAGTATTCGCTCCAGGCAGCGTACTACTTGCTCCCGAACCTCGAGAAATTGAACATGAGAAATGAGGTTGCTTACGGGACAATTCCAGATATCGATGCGGTCGTTGTCGCGATATTGTATGCCTCTGCCTACACACTTTTTCTATTTTTGCTTGCTCGAGCGATGTTTGCAAAAAAGGAGTTTTAACTACCCTGGTCTATTTTCATGAAACACACCAGAATAATTCAGGTTGGAATGGCGCTTTCCCCGCTACTCGTTCTCAGCACTATTGTTTTTTTGCAGCTACGCTACGACGCAGTCGTGACTGCACAACTCAACCCGCGTGCACCCATCCATCGCACAGTAATGCCAGCCGAGGTCGTGCGTCATTTTACCTTTGGTTTTGATAATGTACTTGCGGATTACTATTGGGTCACTGCAGTGCAGACATATCTCAAGTGGGATAGCTTTGACCAGTTCTACCCAGAATATTTTCGCATAATCTCGACGCTTGATCCAAAGTTCGAGTACCCGTATCACTTTGCAATTTTGACACTGCCAACAAAAATGAACCCTGAGTCGCTCGTTTGGCTCCAGGAAATTTCCGAGGGAGCAGTGCGCGCATTTCCCGATAAGTGGCGCATCCCACTCACTGCGGCTACGCAATTTCATATTATTGGGAAGGATAATGCCCGAGCAATCCATTTTCTTGAAACAGCAAATTCGATGCCCTCTGCCACTGAGCTTGTGCGTCGAATGTACGGTATTTATCTCATGCGCGATGCAACTGATTACAAAAAATCTCGGGCAATGTTTGAAGCCATACTCGAAACAGCAGATAACGATGAGACCAAGCGGATCGCTACCGAACGCATCCTCCTACTCGACCTGGTGGAGATGCTTGAGCAGGGTATAGCAACATACAAAACAGCTTACGGGGTTTTTCCTGCCACGGTGGACGAATTCCTTAAAAAAGAGAAATTGCAATTGCCTGAAACTGCAACAGCACTGCTCCAAAAATTCTCCCCTAAAGTAGACCAGACAACTGGTAAAATAATCTTGCGATAAGTGTGCTTGCACGGAAGCTCAGGTCCCATTCATTCGAGAGGATAATACATTTCCCGAGACTTGTGCTACGTAGCTTGTGAAATACCGCTCTTTAGCGGAGGGTTTGCCTGTTGCGAGGCCTCTCGCAGGCGAGGGCAAGCATGGTCTTTGCCTTTGGCAAAGTTGCCCCGCCGAGAGGAATCACAATTTTTCGCTGGAAAAATTGATGATGTGCCTCGCAACGGGTAAACCCGTAGCGTCCACTTATCCACAGGTACCTTGCGACTTACCTACACCCTAGTGCTATTATTAAGGGAGTGTTTCTCTAACTTGGACTAGAACAAAGTCACAAGCTAAAATCGTAAACATCGTTTATTTATTCACACTAGTATAATTTTATGTTCACTGCTATTACAAATAGAACTAAAGGATTTACGCTCATCGAGCTTCTCGTCGTGATCGCCATCATCGGTATCCTCTCGTCGGTCGTGTTGGCTTCGCTCGGTACTGCGCGTGAAAAGGCGCGTGATGCCACAAGAGTGTCTGATATGAAGAA
>JAYSSO010000090.1:0-8052 GCA_043720495.1 Candidatus Lloydbacteria bacterium
CAAGCTTGACATTCGTTCTAAAACATGGTGACTGCGGGACCTGGACTCGAACCAAGATAACATCCTCCAGAGGGATGTGTCCTACCATTAGACGATCCCGCAAATATAAACTGCCTTTCAGCAGTCGGCTCAGTATAGCCAATTCGGTCTTTTTTTCAAGCTATTATTGCGATATAATTACCTTCATGAATACGAACGAATTCTATGCGGAACTGATAAAACCAGCGTTTGCGCCACCTGACTGGATTTTCGGCCCAGTCTGGAGCGTACTCTATCTGGTGATTGCAGGCTCATTTGGGTATGTGGGTTATCTCTTTTATTTAAAGCGCATCCCCTTCTTGGTGCTTCTCCCGTTTCTCCTCAACATTTTTTTCAACCTTATCTTTACCCCCATCCAGTTTGGTCTTAAAAATCTTCCCCTCGCATCAATCGACATCCTTATTGTACTCGCAACGCTTGTGTGGGCGATGTGGGCAATATTCCCATATGCCAAATGGGTCACATACATAAATATTCCTTATTTCCTGTGGGTACTGTTTGCTACAATTCTCCAACTTTCGATTACTTGGATAAATAGATAGTGCGAAACCCAACAGAACGGGACTGCAAACAAAAAAACATCCCCGCTAGAGATGTTGGTTTTTACGTCTTACTCGCCGGTGCGAGTGGGGCAATTTCGCGAGCGACACCCCAAGCATATTGGGCCTTAGTGTCCATGTCGGTCCCCTTACCTTTTGTGTCCGGAGTGAAGCGCACACGTGTGCCACGACTCATCTTTGGTTCTGCCATGCGCCAATTTTCCATGCTACACATGGAAAATTGTGCACGCACGCAACGAGCGGGCAATACCCATGCTGACTTGAGATACTAAAAACCCTGCGGTTGCGGGGTGGTTATCACTCTGCCACTTTGGATTGATGGCGGTTGAGGTTGTCTTCGAATTCGCGAAGACGCATGTGGATACTCCGTAATTCGGTGACCGTCGTCCAGTTCTCAATGAAGAGCGAGAAACTTGAGTGCACCTTGTCGAATGCGTTTCCTATCTTCATGAGTACGCCGAGCGTGATCGCCCCAGAGGCCAGAAAAAGATTCGGGCCTGCTATCATGAAGGGAACAAGCACCATCACTTGGCTATACAAATTTGACCACAGATCGTAGTACCCATAGTGCAAAAAAAGCCGGCGGTAGTTGAAACGAATGCCTGTGAAGAGTTCGAGGAGGGTCGGCATTGATGCGTAGTTAACCTTATCATCCTCGCCATACACTAGCTCTTTTCGGAAGCGCGCCTCAACGCGCTGATTGTTGTATTCGAGCTTCGGGAGGAAGAATCCGACAAGAAAGGATACTGCCATTCCACCCACACTCGTAAGTAGTGCGACCCAAACCAGTGATCCTTCCACGACCCCGAAATACGGAAGCGGAATTCCAGCACTGAGCGACCAGAGCACAGGAACAAAAGCAATAAGCACCATGATTGCACGCACAACTTGGAGTCCGAGCGTTTCGACAATCTTTGCAAACCTCATTGCATCCTCCTGGATACGCTGACTTGCGCCCTCGATCTCCGAGGTTACATTTCTCCACCGTGGAAGATAGTCCATGGTGATGGATTCTCTCCACGCAAATGCATAGAGTCGCGTCACATACGCTGTTACTGATGCCAAGAGCGAGTATGGTATGGCAATGTAGAAGAAGTTGAACAATTCTTTCCAGAATTCATCGAGCGTGTGCTTGGAAACATTACCCATCATGTCGTAAAACCGACCATACCAGTCGTTTACCATCACCGTCATCTGCACTTGCGCATACAGCGACGCGAGGAGAAGGGAGCCACCGAGATACGCCCACAAAAACCAGCGCGAAGATCCAAAAAAAGCCTTAAACATTTTGTTACCTCAAAAAACTGTCCAGTATCAATATTGCGACGACGACAGAGCGGTGTCAAAAAAATACACCATTTTTAGTATTCAGAACACACATTTGCGTACTATCAAGACAAGACTCTATGGCTTTATAAGTCCGAGTTTCTTTAGACGGGCGCGGATTCCGCCTGATTGACGCTTGAGCTCTTGGGCAATATGCGCAGTCTTCATTCCCTCATGAAATAGAGCAGTGAGTCTCTCTTCTTCTTGCGTAGTCCACTTGGCACCGAGATTTTCTGGCTTTTCACGTACGAACTTCTCTGCCTGTGCAATCATGGTCTTGGGTAGACGCGCAGGAACACCAGTTTCAAGACGTACGAGGCGAATGATTTCGTATGAATATTTCTCTTTTAATTTTTCAAAAATCGGTTTCAAAAAACCTTCGGGGGAAGCGGCGATCGCATCCTTGATTTCACTGACCACACTTTCTTCAAGCCCACCGAACGTCGCGATGTTAATCGCTGGTAGCTTTTCCAACAACGCAAGTTCCTCTAGGTGTTTTACGATCGTGCCTTCCGTCATGTCGCGCAATTGTGCAATCTTCGCAAGTGTTTTTCCGGATAGAACGAGTGTGAGCGTCTCGTCGTAGGTACTTACTTTCGGCGCAAAATGCTCTTTCTTTGCTATTTCTTTTTTTAAGAGGCTTCCACCTGACACAAGCAGAAAATTCTCATGAAGTTTCGCGATATTCTCTGCCGGCATTTCGAGAAACCCACTCTCTGCCTCATCTGAGCGCTCGCGAAACGCCTGATCACGTTCGAGTACCAGTGGATGTACCTCAAACGCGCGCTGATTGATGCCGAGAAGGTGGAGTCCTGAGAATGTCCGCACGCGAGAAAGCGCCACGTATCCCTGGCCATATTCAAAGGCACGACTGAGGTCCATTGTGGCGGCGTCGAGCGACATTCCTTGGCTTTTGTGAACGGTAATAGCCCACGCGAGGCGGAGCGGGACTTGGGTGATGCTTGCCAAAACTTTCCCGCTATCATCCACCGCCCACTCTGATGGGAGGGCTGTAATCGTATCTCCTTTTTGTGTTTCAATAATTGGAAATCCCGAATCTTCATCGAATCCGACAACCTTACCGAGAGTGCCATTCACGTACCCGAGATCAAAACTATTTTTTGTGAACATCACCGATGCACCTTCCTTGAGTACGAGTTCCGCCGGCGAAAGACATCCGCGCACGAGCTGCTCTACGCGATTCTCACGCCCCTTTGTGCTCATGAGGAATATACGTTCTTCTCCTTCAATTTTCCCCAGTTCCTCAGTATTGCGCTTATCTACGTCTACGTTGTGTGTAAAAAGTTGTGGGATGTCGGTGGGATGCTCACCAGGGAGAACGTGACGCTCACCAATGTATTCAAAAACGCTATCGTCGAGATCCCCGCGACGTATCGCCCCAAGCGTTGAAAGAAATGCGGTGTCATCCTGGCGGTGCTGTTCAGACAGATAGCACACGATGGGATTTGCCGTGCGCCATGCATTTGATTCAAAACAAAATTGTGCACGCTCCCCACTCTCACGATTAGCGATCGGAGGAAGCTGGAAAAAATCTCCGACGAAAACCACCTGAAGTCCGCCAAATGGCTCTTCTTTTCTGCGGAGCGTACGTGTCACCTGCTCGACCATCGCGAGTACCGTCCCGTCCAGCATGGAAATTTCGTCGATGACAAGCACCTTTGCCGTTGCGATGCGTTTGGTGAGCCCCTCGTTCGATGACAAAAAATCAAGGTCATATTCGGTGAGCGCGCGCTTGATGCCGATACCACTCCATGAATGTATCGTCATGCCCCCCACGTGCGTAGCGGCAATCCCCGTCGAGGCGGTAATCGCCGGATTGATACCATGCTCCCGGAGATAGCGAATATACGCATTCACGGTGTGTGTCTTTCCTGAGCCCGGCTCTCCAGTCAAAAAAACGTTGGCTCCCGTTTTCAATATAGTAAGTGCAGTATCTTGAGTCATAAGCGTGAATCGTAGCTGTAGCGTAGCGGGTTTGTCCGTTTGTTTCAAGGGATAACAAAAAGACCCCGAGTGGGGTCATTTTTGACACTACTTCGTCTTTCCCGTTTTTCCTGCTTTCGCAGCGTAAGATATTTCACTGGAAGTAACTTGGCTGAAAGTTTTTACCACAGTATCAAACACATGCGGGACAGCGTAAGTCTTCACATTTGCGTTCAGAGATGCAGTCGTTGTTGCCTGTACGGCGCTATTTGCATTCGCATGCTGATGAGCCAAAAGTGATGCCTTAAATGCAGGTTCCAGTGTCTTCTTGGAAAAATCTTTACTCATGAATACCGAATACCATGGGTAACTAACCTCTACGGTTCCGGCACTATCCACCTCGGCTGTAGTGTTCAAGGAAGTTTTCCAAAATCCAAAGAATTTTACAGGAAGTGCGTATGTGATTACAAGATAGCCATCCTTAATCTCCACCTCCTTAATGCGATTATCGGCCTTCGCTTTAAAAGATACAAAATGTTCGAAATCAGATGCCGAATCAACATCATCTGCCTCATCAACATCATTCTCTCCTTCATGAGTATGACCTGCCTTCTCCTCATCATCCATGAGGTCATCCACATCAATATCTATCTCGTTGTCAAAAAGATCGTCATCGGCATCATCATCCATTTCATCCACATCTTTATCCTCATTATCATCCTTTTCGGAAGTTTCATCCTCATCAACCTCAGGAGCCTTAGAACCCCCACTGATCTTTACCTCAATTTCGGACTTTACGCTTGACCCCGAACCTGATACACCTCCCTCCGCACGGTTGCTTCCTTCTGCACTCACGGATGTAGGAAGTGGGACCATGACGTTCTTGATCTCCAACTGTGATTCAACTGTTCCTTCCATACGATCGCCAGTTGTCTCCGCGAACACAAAAGGTACTAACGCGAACGAACACACAACGACTCCTGCCCCGATACCCAATATTATGTTCTTTTTCATATACAGCACATTATAACAATAATCAGGAATGACTCAACCATTCCGGACGGTTCTTGTGTTATCATAAAAAAATGCTTTCCCTCCTTATCCTTGCTGGAATTCTTGAAGCAAGTACGGCCATTCCATACATTCGCGATATCCGTAAGGGTAGAACGAAGCCCGCAATAGTGAGCTGGATAACATGGATGGTGCTTTCCGGCATCGCAGGGACAGCGGCGTTTGTTGAAGGAGCGTCTCACGATGGCGACGAAGGCGAACCCTTGTGCAATACAGTCAGCATATGCGGACTGATATGCACTGGTTGTTTCTGAATGAATCTCACGCACGTACACCGTCTCTTTGTTGTTGGGGTCACGAATGGCGAGTATCCATGATAATCCTGCGCGCGTCGCATCAATGACGGCGACCATACTCCTTGGTGTGGGTTGATGTACGGGGAGCACGTATGCATCGAGGCGGGTGCGTATGGTCTTTTCACATAAATGAAAGCGCTTCGCAAGTACAGGGATGGTCGCATGTTCAAAAGCAAATGCGTTCCATAACACCTCCGGTGATACGGATGTATCGTGTACAAATTGCACATCGCAACCGAAACAATAATATCGTTGCGTACCCCTGAATGTTCCGTTTTTCTTTGTGTTAAAGGAACCGCATGCGCATTTTTTTTGAAATCATGACCTTGTTTATTAAAACTACGTTTGTATAGAGCCACTATATCCTAAAATAGCATCACTTTTTACCATTAAGCCAAAATTCCCCGATCATGTTTCAATAACATTTGCTACTATAAGCATATGTCATTGTGGGACGACATAGTGGAGTAATAAATTACCAATCTGATAACGAACGGTACAAGATTGGTAATTTTATATTAACAACCCCCGTACAAAAAAACACACGGCTCTGTCCACGTGCGCATGTCGGGCTATTGAATTATCTCTGACCCCTTAAGGCCGTAGGTGTCAGGTGTACGTTCGAAAGTTTTTTGAATTGATGCGCGAATATCATTTATTTCCGACTCTTCGCGAGCTGCTGTTTGCGCAGTTGCCTCTGCTGTGACCTCCGGGCTAACTTCTGATGATTGCGCTGGCCCAAAAGTTGTTTGTGCTCGCTCAAATCCGCCCTCACTCGCAAGTTGGGCTGCTTTTTCGTTGATCTGTTGCTGCCCCGACAACGAATTTTCTCCATCATACACCGAGTTTCTTTCTGCTTGTTCCACCCGTGATTCCCCTCGTCCTTCCATTCCCATATGTAGTTAATATTATGTGCTAAAAATTATTTTGATGCGCCATAAATTTCCGGCAACGATCCGGCGCGTGGACTAAAATATTTTCCATAGTCAGGATCAATATCGCGCACATCCATATCGAGATATTCTTTCGCAAAGTGAGAAAATGACATATTGAGTGTTTCCGAGTCACCGAGCACCGGTCTTCCTTTTGCGCGCATTATTTGTTGCAAAATAAGATTGGCGCCATTGTCCATAACTGACGCAACATTGTCGGGAGATGTTGCTCCTGGAATATTCTTTTTTCCATCAACGTGATATCTCACCATTGCTCGCAAATAGCGACGGATTTCGTCTTCATTTTCAGGTGTGAACCACTTCGCAAAATCTTCTGGGGTATCACGCTCGTGTGCGCCAAGAACCTCATTTGAAAAGGTAACAAGCGTCCGCCAGTCGGGCGACATTTCTGCTGTTTTTTCTTGTTTCCCGGGTTGTTTTTCCACAACAACCTCCTCGGTGGAACCCACCCCTTCCTCGACAACTTCTTGTTGCGTGGAAACATCATGTTCGACGTCAGATCCACTCACGCTCGCTAATGACTTTTGATGCGGATTGGTGCGGGAATGATCAAATTGCCTTGCCGGACGCCCAACCGCACCTTGAGGGCGAAGGAGTGCCCGAAGTCCCGAACCAAGCATCCTGCTGATACGGTCCATCGCGCTCGCATTATATGGAGCGCCGTCAACTTTTTCATATTCACCCTGGAGCTCATCGAATACTTGTTTGTACTGTGCATTCTTTTCGGAGGAAACAAAACGATTGCCGATCAATTCTTCGAGATCGAGGATCGCATCTTCTATCGCCATCATTTTTTTGTCCCCTTCCTCGCGTAGTCCACTGGATATTTCGCCGTAGTGCGCTGACTTTTGTGGATTTGTCTGTGCGAGAGAATTCGCAAAGTTGTCAAACAGGTCTGCGGGTGATTTCGGTGTGACTTCTGTTGCTTCCGACACTGATTCTTCTGCGTGTTGGTCTGGTGACTGGGGTGACTTGTTAATTTCAGGAATTTCCACGCCATGTCTATCAAAAAATTCTTGATCATCTTCGCCACTATTGGCCACAGTCTCTTTGTTATTTTTTGTCCCCAGTGAAGACTGTATTTCGGAGCGAAGAGCGTCTATTGCCTTTGCGTCTTCTGCTTGGGACTTAAGGGCACTCGCGATTGTTTCTTCTGTGGTCACATCGAGCATTGCCCGAAATCCCTCGCCGGAGAATCCGGCGGGCAACTCTGCACCAACGATTCCGCGCCCTTGCTCGGGCACATTTTTGTCTTCTTGTGTTGGATTTTCGCGGCTCATAAAAATAATTATTGACCTAATTCTTGCTGCATTTTTTTTATTTCTTTTTCCAGTCTCGCCATTTCATTTTCAACTTGTACCATGTTGTGCTCAAGAGCATCGCCATCCTTTTGTTTTCTCGCCACCTCCAGCCGTGCATGTGAGACTTTTTCTCGGGCACGAACAATGTAGTCTTGCTCAACACTGATTTCATGATACCCCGAATCAAAAGACCGCGTCCCTTCATGTATTTTACGCTCAAGATCTTTAATAGCCTCGTACAATTTCTCTAATTCACGCTTCTTTTCTTCAAACTTTCTGTGGATTTCTTCTATTTCAGTTTGGATTTTCTTGGTCTCATCTGCTTTCTTTTCTAATTCAATTTTGTATTTCTTTGTCTCGTCGGTATTTTTCTGGTAGTCTTTTTGATTTCCTGAAAACTTCGACTCTTGTGCATGTAACACTTCTTCGGCGATTCGTACGATATCTTCAAGTTTTTCAACTTCACGCGCATGGAGCTTCGCCTTCATACTTATCTCCTCATGTTTTTTGCGCAACAATTCCTGAGCCCCCTCTTTCTGCATGAGTTGTTGCTCAAGCGCAT
>JAYSSO010000091.1:0-1272 GCA_043720495.1 Candidatus Lloydbacteria bacterium
CTGAAAAAAACGTTGATATGAGCTCTCCAAGTCACGCCGGGCCAGTAAATCATACTCGATTTTTGAGAAATTAATCTTTTTTTGCAAACTCTCAAAAATTGTCGATTCCATCAAAGTCTCTGGTCTCTTTCAAATGTCCAGAAAAGATTTTTTTCTTAGAGAAATTCATGTTTGGCAGATACAATTTTCTTGAAGATAATTTATTTCGTTAAAGTATCTTATTTCAAAATCCTTTTGTTCGTACAAGATGAATGCCAATTACATCATATCTCTGGTAAGAAAGAGAGAGTCGTGATTTAGAGGGGAGAGAGAGTGGAAAAAAGAAATCAATCGTGCGATGTCCAGGAGGTTCGCTGGAATTCGTATTCCCGCCTTACCAAGCTGTGATATATATTTGGGGGAAAGGGCTTGTCCAGTTCTTTGCCAATGGGGATGTGTTCCCAGAAGTTTTCTCGTATTTCTTTCTTTTCTTTTCTTTTCTTTTCTTTCGGTTCTTCGGTCCATTCTTCCTTTGTGCTCTTGGCATGTACATGGAAGGGCCTTTGCTAGGGTACGCGACCCTCAGCCTCTGCTAAGGTACGCGAACTTTAC
The DNA here is from genome assembly GCA_043720495.1 of Candidatus Lloydbacteria bacterium. GTDB lineage: Bacteria > Patescibacteriota > Minisyncoccia > Phycocordibacterales > UBA6899 > MHLP01. Next base: position 592 of record JAYSSO010000091.1, read on the forward strand.
AAAGCAGCACGCGAGCGTAATATCACGAACACGCGATTCGTCACGCAACAACAGTGAGGGAGGAATGTGAAATGCACCTCTTCCTCTCGAACACGCGATTCGCAGGCTTACAAACACGCGATTGTAACAAGCCAGCGAGAGAGAATGTGACGTCACTTCATCTTACGAATACGCGGTATCGCGCGCGACTCATCAAGCCAGCGAGAAAGGAACGCGACCTCACGAGCTAGGAATGCGATCGAACGACACGCGAGATACGAGAGATGGATTGGTATCGATAAAACCAACTCACAAACCCTTCCTATTTCTCCTTGTCACAGGATGATGCTTCAAAAGCTCCGCCAACGAACCATGCATCAGCTGGCCAACCCAACAATGACGTAGCTATGTCGGCCTTTGCTCCTCGCCCCGCATTCTATGTCAGGCATCCATGCCAGGCATGCGCCGTCATGAGCATGGGGTGCCCCGGCCTTGCAGCTGTAGACCCGCATTTCACGGCTGATGGAAGACATCGAGGGTGCTGCATTCCACCAAGCGTCATTGGGCCTTGCATCACATGTCATGAGCCCAACCGTTGCGAACCAAATTGCCCACGCAAGGAAGCAACACTGACGGAACGCTGCATTGCACATGTGGCAATTTCGACCCACACTTCAGAGGTGTCTGCAAAATGGGACGCAC
>JAYSSO010000092.1:0-1271 GCA_043720495.1 Candidatus Lloydbacteria bacterium
CCGCTATAGCTCAAAATAAACTGTTACCGAATCTTCCTTGAATTCTCTGGGTTTCCGTAGCGTTTTTGCATAGCGAATATCTTGGTAATCAGTCTATCAATTTCTTTTTTCATGAGCAATGGGTTGAGTGTTGCATGTGCGGTGCGGAGACGCGTTTTCACTGCTTCAGATATCGCCGGATGTGCAATCGCTCGCCCATACGCAGTCTGTGCCTTTTCATACGTCCGCTTGTACTTCGACCCTTCACGCACCTTCTCCTTTGTTCTGCGTGAAGGTACGAAGTGGTTGAGATATGGACCGAGCACGTCATAGAGCTCGTTCATCACCGGTACCACCTCTCTGTGGTCGATACGTGTATACCCAAGATATTTGCGTATGACATGCCCATTGCGCTCCTCCACATAGCAATTATCGTTCTTCTTTCCCGGGCGTGAGCGTGAGAGGAGAATATGCGCTTCATCAAACCAGTCTTTCGCAAGCCAGTTAATGAACTCACTCCCTGAATCAGGATGACCTTCGAGCCACTTCCACGGAAGGCGATCACGCACCTCTTTCATGTTCTCAAGCGTCACTTCCTGTCCCTTGTTCCACTGTGCACGAGGAATGATCCAATAGGTCGCCACATCCGTATAATTGAGCGTATACGCCATATCCCCAAGCAAACTGTCACCACAGTGCACGACCGTATCAAGTTGTCCGTGTCCTGGCGGTTTTGCGCTCCATGAGCCGAAGAAGACGGGGATGATCGACTTCAGGTGTGAGGGAGATGTTGAGGAGAGTCCATGACGAGTACGCCGCGCTTTCATAAAAGAACCAACACGACGCTTCATTGTTCCCGCACTCATCGCAAGCAGTTTTCCGGTGACGAGATCACTGTGTTTCCAGAGCTTGTCTCGCTCAAGGATCGTGATGTATTCACCGACAACCGCATGGAGCAATTCACCGCAGATTTCTCCGGCAGCGTGCCACACCGTTTCGAGTGCGGCAGTGACTCCATGGTCATAGTATGTTTTTCTTCCTCGACCTTCCTGTTTCGCAGGGTCGGAGTGTTGCAGATGGCGAAACTTCCTCACTGCTGCTTTGCGGTGCAGCTTTGTCACCGTGCAAACAAGATCAAGGAGCTCGCCTTTCTTCTGCTTGCTTGCCTTCAAATATGCTGATAAATACTCTTGAAATATGTCCTTTTTGGTTTCCATAGTCATTGTGGACTACGGTAACCCAATTATGAGCTATCCAGTGGAGGGTTGGTAACAGTTTTAATGAGCTATAAC
>JAYSSO010000093.1:0-7959 GCA_043720495.1 Candidatus Lloydbacteria bacterium
GAGTATCGAAGCACAACTCTTTGAGCTTCGTGAATATGCGCGCAGAGAAAATATCGAAATTCTCCGAGAATTTACCGAATCGAAAAGCGCAAAGAAACCCGGGCGTGAATTGTTTAATGACATGATGGAGCAGATAGAGGTGAGTGATGTACCGCTCGGTATCTTGGCATGGCATCCTGATAGATTGGCGCGAAATAGTGTAGATGGTGGTAAGGTGGTGTATTTGGTAGATACCGAGCAGATTACTGCTTTGCGCTTCCCGACATTTTGGTTTGAGCCAACTCCGCAAGGGAAATTCATGTTGCAGGTGGCGTTCGGACAGAGCAAGTACTATTCCGATAACCTTGTGGAGAATATCAATCGTGGAATCCGCCAAAAAGTCCGTAGAGGAGAGTGGTTGGTGAAAGCCCCCTTTGGCTATGTGAATAATCCCAAAACGCGCAATATCGAACCACATCCGACGAAATCACGCATTGTGGTGAGGGCTTTTGAGGAATACGCCAAAGGCACCCACACACTCGGCTCAATCGGAGTCTTTTTGGCGGATCACGGCATATCTACGAAGGGAACGCCACCTGCCAAATCTGCCGTCGCAAGGATGCTCTCGAATCGCGTATACCTCGGATTTGTGCGTCATAAGGGGGAATATTACGACGGCAGCTTTGCCCCGATTGTTTCTCCGATACTGTTTGAAGCAGTGCAGAAGATACTGCAAAAGAAAGGTAAACCCCGTGTGATAAAATCGCCTAACAGTTTTCCTTTTGCACAATTCGCAAGGTGCGGTGAGTGCGGAAGTATGATCACGGCTCAACATTGCACCAATCGTTTTGGCACGAAGTACACCTACTATCGCTGTACCAAAAAGCGAGGTGTCTGCCGTCAGCCGCATACATCCGCATCCGCACTCACCGCGCAAATCAAATCACTGCTTCAAACAGTCTCGCTTCCTCTTTCAGAAATTGAGGTCATGGAGCGACAAATAGACCTCTGGGAGAAGGAGTCAATTTCTGAAAGAGGAAGTGTCACCCAACATCTTCAAACCAAGCTTGTGGAGACGAAGGAGAAGCTCGATAAACTGGTGTCCGTGTATCTTGATGGCGATATTGAACGAGCAATATATTTAGAGCGTAAAGATAATCTCCTTCGTCAGAAAGCCAAGCTTGAGGAAAATTTGAAGGATGTCGGGCAACAAAGAAAAAATTGGGTCGAACCCTTGCGGAAGTTTGTTTTGTCTTTGAGAGAAGCCGTGGAATTGGAAAAAAGCGAAAACTATTTCGCTTGGCGCACGTATTTCCAATCTATCGGCTCGAACCCCATGCTCAAAGACAAATCTCTTTCAATACATTGGGGGGAACTTTATAAATTCATGGCGCACACAAAGGCGAATTCCATTTTCGGAAGCGTGCCGTTGGCATTGCCGACAGCCCGCCCCGACACAGTTTCCGCCGATGTTTCTTTATGTGGGCGATAGAGGATTCGAACCTCTGACATCCACTACGTCAAAGTGGCGCTCTACCAACTGAGCTAACCGCCCATATTTCTCTTGTTGTATTTCGCACAGTACTTACTTTACCCTACCTGCGTTATCTACCAAAACAGCATAACCGCCCATATTCAATTTTTACTTTACGCAAGAAAGGCTTTTGCCCTCCTTGCGTTATCTACCAAGACAGCATAACTGCACTTTGATATAAGGATACTAGCACACCTGATTTTGTTGAACAATATGGCGTATTGGACAAAAAATACACATATGCAGCTCAGTTGGTAGAGCGCTCATCAGTGCAAATGCTACCGGATAGATATTGGACAAAACATTAAAAATGTGTCTGAGGTTGAAAATGGTCACTTCACCCTAAATTCATCTTGCATTCCGTCTACTCTACTATAACTTTAATTATAGGATACGTTGTTTTTTGAAAAGGAAATAATCGTGAAACTACCAATTTTGAGACACCTTGGTTTCTTGGGGATTATATTTCTTTCTGTGGGGGGTACCGCATGTGCTGAGCCAGTCAGCGAAGCAATGCAACTACAAAAGGCAATTAATCTGACTGAGGTGGCATGTACAATTTACCCTGCCATCAAGAGCGTTGATGTTTGTGTGGACAAGGTTGCGCGCAAGATACTAATTGATCGTGATGTAAAGAAGGGGCGAGTCGACGAAATAATTCGTGACCAAGAGGCATCTGCTTCCGCTCTGCACAAGCGGACATTTCGTAACTTCTTCCAAACTAGGGAGGAGCTGGACATGGAGAGGAACATCCGTAAACTGGTCGACATCATCGGCACTGCGTGCGCGATTCCTCCGGCAATAACTGATCAAAGTGCATGCATGGACCAGGTGTACCACAGTATACTATCGTCCCGTGATCCAAATTCGACCTACTTCAACCAGGAAGAGTGGGCTCAATTTAATCAACAAATGAGCGGGGAGCTTTTGGGAATTGGCGCGGAGATAGTGTTTACCGAAGAAAAGTCTGTTGGGATCATGCGTGTGATGGAGGACTCTCCTGCTCTGCGAGCAGGTGTGCAAGATGGTGACCGTATTGTTGCCATCACGAACGATGGTGTGAGGGAGCTCGCCACCTCATTTGCTAATGTGGACGAAGCCCTCAAGAAAATCAGGGGTCAGCCGGCGTCGAAAGTTACCTTGGATATTCTCCGAGGCGAAACTGACTTACCAGTGACCATCACGGTTGTCCGTGCCGCGATCAAGGTCAGAATGGTGAAAACTGAGTTGTTGACCTCGCCTACCAATCCTGGTGCTGCATATGCGTATGTACGACTCACGCAGTTTGGTCGTGACCTCCGTACTCAGATGGTTGAGGCAGTCAAAAAAATCCTCAAAGAGAAACCTGATGTCACGGGAATTGTATTCGATGTTCGTGCCAATCCCGGTGGAGACTTGAATCAGGTCTATGAGGCAGTTGACGCACTTGCGGACAGTGGGGAGGCCCTCGTGTCTATTCGTACAAACGAGGGCATTCATGCATTTGGAACAGCCTCGAGGGATCGCACGCCCGTCCCCCAGCCAGGGGATATTACGAGTGGTCTTCAGTGTGCGATTCTTATTGATCGCCGTTCCGCATCAGCATCCGAGATCTTTGCGGGTGGACTCAGTGAACTTGGGCGATGTGTAACTATCGGGGAAGGTACGTGGCAGAAGGGTTCTGTCCAAAGTGTGAGCAAAATTGGAGATGGTACGGCAGTTAAGTACACTACGTCCGAATACCTGATTGGCTCACCTACGAATTGGGTGGCCGTGCAGTGCGTCGGAGTACAGCCGGACATTCAGTACGTTGCTGAGGGAACCATCAAGCCCAAGAAGGAAACACACGAGTGTGACCATCCTGGTGCAATTCTCTCTGGTGGACGCAGAAGCCACCCTGATGCGGTCAAGCGACCACTGGGGGAGCGCAATCCCGCACTCTATGCATATGGGCTGGAAGTTGTTCAAGCGGTTGCAGTGCTTGATCGCCGCGAGCTGTTCAGATTTGAGAAACTCAAGAAATTGCTGAAAATCAAAGATAAGCCTGAAGACCTCGAAGAAGATAAAAAGTAGTACTAAAAACCCCGCCAATAGCGGGGCTTTTTTATACCTTGAATTACTTTACCGGGTCTATTTTGTGTGCAAGTGCATGTAGATATCCTCAAGTGCCCGTACCGCGTCACCCGTTGCAATGTTGTTCTGGTGGTACAGGCCGTCTGTGCAGTCACCCGCAGCCCAGATACCCGGGACTTTGGTCTGTTGTGTGCGTGGGTCAGTCACTATCTGTCCGTAATTATTCAGTTCGACAAGTCCTTTGACATATTCAGTTGCGGGAATTAGTCCCACTTCAACAAATATTCCTCCACAAGGAATTTCTTTTGTTTGACCATCATTCATATCCTTATAGACCATTGTCGTGACAAATTTGTCGCCTTTTACTTCAACAAGTTCAGTATTAGTTATTCCCTTCATTTTTGGATTTGCCAACACTTTCTCTACAGTCACAGGATCAGCTCTATATTCTGCGCCACGCTGGAGCAGTGTAACCGACTTTGTGTACGCAAGGAGCTGTGCAGCCGTTTCGAATCCAGCGTTCCCACCCCCGATGACCACCACATCTTTTCCGGCAAAGAGTGGACCATCGCATGAGGCGCAGTAGGTTATACCCTTATTTTCAAATTCCGCAGCACCAGGGATTTCAAGTTTCCTGCGTTTTGAGCCAGAAGCCAAGAGCACAGTTTTGGTTTCGTATGTCCCACCCGCATCGGTCATAACCTTGAACCCCCCTTCAATTTTTTCAATCTTCGTGACGAGTTCATGTTCCTTGATATCAACGATATCAGATTTGTATGCTTCAAGATGAGCCTTTAAGTCCTCGGCAAGCTTTGTTCCGGGAATATTGATTGTCCCAATCCAATTCTGAATACCCTCAGACACTGTGGACTGACCACCCCACTCAAATGTTACAAACAATGTCTTCAGGCGTTTGCGCGCCGCATACACTCCCGCCGCCACTCCACCCGGACCTCCACCTATGATTACCAAATCGTACATATTTATTTTGTGAGTTTATAATAATGAAGTTGGACTAAGGTCGTTCCTTGGCTTTGAAAGGTGCGACCTTGAAGAAATTGCCCAACGTGTTTTACCGCAATTTCGATCTCCTTAAGAAACTGGGAATAACCCCGAGGTCGTCATCTTCATCATCATCGTCCTCATCGACTTTTGTGGAAGTAAAGCCCTCTAGTCTTCCTGCATTACGCTGCTTTTCCTCCGGAACGGTATTAAAGATTGCTCGCTCAGCACCCTCCTTGTTGTTCCGAACTGCGTCGGTTAGTTTTTCCTCTTGCTTTACAAACAACGTGTCCTCGTCATCCTTTGTGGATTCCTTTTTTACTTCAACAGACTTATCGCGATCAGGTTGGTTGAGAGATCTCTTTATCACTCGCCCATTGGCATCAGGGAATCCTGACGCGATGACCGTGATTTTTATTTCACCTTTTCTGAGTTTGTTGTCGATAATGGCCCCAAAAATAACCCGTGCATTGACGTCGACTGATTCGGTGATAATCTTCGCCGCTTCCTGTACTTCGTTCATCGTCATGTCTTCACCTCCTGCAATGGCAAAAAGTACACCACGAGCTCCGTTTATCGAAACATCAAGAAGAGGGGAGTTGATGGCAGTACGCGCAGCTTCCACGGCGCGTCCTTCGCCCGTTGCAATGCCGATTCCCATGAGGGCGGTCCCGGCGTCTGCCATGACTGCCTTGATGTCTGCAAAGTCCACATTAATGAGTCCCGGAGTCGTGATGAGATCCGAAATTCCCTCAACAGCTTGGCGAAGGACTTCGTCACACTGTGCAAAGGCCGAAAGAAATGTCGTGTCTTTCCCACCATTTAGTAGTTTGTCGTTGGGGATGATGATGAGTGCGTCCACTTCAGCCTCGAGCGCCTCAAGTCCACGATCGGCGAGCAGCATGCGTTGTGAACCTTCAAAAAAGAAAGGCTTGGTAACCACGGCGATGGTGAGGGCGTTCAATTCTCGCGCAGTACGTGCAACGACGGGTGACGCACCGGTGCCCGTGCCACCTCCCATTCCGCTTGCAATGAATACCAAATTTGCACCCTTGAGTGCTTCCTGGATTTCCTCCTTCGTCTCCTCAGCTGCACGCTTTCCCAGCTCTGGATTCATTCCCGTCCCGAGACCACGAGTGAGATTTTTCCCAATGTGGATTTTTTTGCTCGCCAAGGAATTGTGCAAGTCCTGTGCGTCGGTGTTCGCAACGATAAACTCGACCCCAGTGACCTTTGAGCGCACCATGTGATTGACTGCATTGCGTCCTGACCCGCCGACACCCACCACTTTGATTCGCGCAAATGCTTCAATCTCCGGATTAATTTTTGCCATAATGATAAATAAAAAAATAACTTCCATAGTCACGCCCTCATGCGTGCGCCACAGTACATGTAATGTTGAGATTATACCAAAGTCAAACCACAATGCGAACAGCAAGCAACACGATTACAGGGTTTGTACAGTGAAAAATTCTGTGATGACACGAAAGCGAGAGGAGACAACGAATTTACGGCATCAATTGCTTCACCAGATTCGTAAACATACCCTTGACCGTTCCCCAAACATTTCTGTTGTTGTGATACGTGGGGCGATCATTCGTTGTACCCCAAATGCAGAGTCCATATGCGACAAACCACGATGTGTCTTTTACGTGTTTTTTGGATTTGGGATTGGCCGTGAACTCAATGTTGTTCGTGGGAATATTTGATGGCAAGTGCATTGCAACGCGCGCAAAATCTTCCATGGTTTCGAGGCCAGAACCACCACCCGTAAGAATGATACCCGCTGGGAGAAGTTCATGTTTCTCAATTTTCTTGAGATGGGCAATAACGAGATTAAACATATCCTCAAGACGAGACAGGACAATGTCGTTGAGTTTCTTTTTGGGGAACTCATGGGCGCTTTTTCCGAGCTTGATGAGCTCTGCTTCTTCAAGTGGGATCTTGAGTCCAAGCGCAATATCGTTCGTGATGTTTGTTGATCCAACAGGAAATATTTCGAGTGAAATGGGAAGACCCTCTTCGTACACTACGATCGCGATGGTCTCCGCTCCGATGTTCGAGAGGACGCACCCTGCTACACGTTGAGCTTTCGTAAGCGCCACAAAAGATGCCGCAATTGGTGAGGCACATGCATCAATAGGTTCAATCCCAGCTTCCTCAACTGCACGAATCAGGTCGTTTAAGTGTTGGTCGATACAAGTGACTACGAGGCATTTTGCCTCCAGCTTGAGACCTTTCATGCCTACTGGTCTGCCGTACACTTTTTTTCCATCTATGGTGTATTCAATAGGTACGGTGTGCAATATTTTTTTATTTTGTGCATTGACGAGACCATTTTCGCAGGCACGATGCGCACGCTCAACGTCACTCTCGGTAATTTCAGAATCAGCACGGGAAATAATTGCCGCACCTTTTGCTTGCGTACCCTCTAGTCCAACGCCACCAACCGAAACATATGCTTCGCGAATACGCACTCCAGATACTTGCTCAGCCTCCTCAACAGCCGCACGTACGCTTTTGACCGCGTCGTTGATATTCATGATATATCCGTGTCGCAGTCCGCGCGATTCAGATTTCCCCACACCAAGCACGTGGGGGAGGCCACCTGATGGGGAGTACTCGGTAATCACCACTCGCACAGAGTGTGTACCAATATCTATTCCTGTGATAATACGTTTTGACATGAAAGTGAAAGATGGAAAAGTGCGCAGGCGCTCAGTGTCCATCAAAACAAATTCTTGATGTTGAACTTTTTGAGTACCTTTTGCTCCGTCTCCTCCATTGTACTCCCGTGACGCGATCCTATCAAATGGAGCATGGAGTGGATAAACAACAGTGCAACAAAATAGTCGAAAGATTCTTCACGATTCATATGCTCCCGCTTTGCTTGTTTAAGGTTAAGGAAAATTTCTCCGGAGAGGGGAGTGAGCGGAAATGAGAGTACATTGGGAATGTATGTTTTCCCTCGATACTCCTGATTGAGCTGTTTTGAGCGAGCATCACCCACGACAACAAGCGAAAGATCGTATTTTTTGGGAAGTACGGCATTTTTGAGTACGAAAAAAGGCAGGTCAGGCAAATTGTCTTTTGTTAGTCGAGTTATTTTGAAAGCACTAGTCCAGGCCGTCCGCAAATGGCGAACTTCTTTGTTGCGGGTCCCCTGCGATTCGGTCACCATATAAGAATATGCCTTCCTCGTCGCTTTCTCCGCGCCTCGAATTTCATCCATTTTCGGATGGCCGAGATTAACGTCTATTTCCGACCCCTTCAACTTTTTCGGGGATCTTGCCAAGTTTTTTGAGACGCTCATAGTCCTTTCGTTTAGTCATTGATACGAGTGCGCGACGCTTCATTTTGAGCTTCGACATCGAGCGCTCAAAGTAACGCTC
>JAYSSO010000094.1:0-1270 GCA_043720495.1 Candidatus Lloydbacteria bacterium
CGCTATAGCTCAAAATAAACTGTTACCGAATCTTCCCTAAATGCTCTGGGTTTCCGTAGTGTTTTTGCATAACGAATAGCTTGGCAATCAGTCTATCAATTTCTTTCTTCATCAACAATGGATTGAGTGTTGCATGTGCTGTGCGGAGACGCGTTTTCACTTCTTCAGCTATTGCCGGATGTGCAATCGCGCGTTCATACGCCGTCTGTGCCTTTTCATACGTCCGCTTGTACTTCGACCCATCTCGCACCTTCTCCTTTGTTCTGCGTGATGGGACAAAGTGATTGAGATATGGACCAAGCACATCATAGAGCTCATTCATCACCTGCACGAGCTCCCTAGAGTCGATGCGTGTATACCCAAGATATTTGCGTATCACATGCCCATTGCGCTCCTCCACATAGCAGTTATCGTTCTTCTTCCCTGGGCGTGAGCGTGAGAGGAGAATGTGTGCTTCATCAAACCAGTCTTTCGCAAGCCAGTTAATAAACTCACTTCCTGAATCAGGATGACCTTCGAGCCACTTCCACGGAAGGCGTGTACGAACTTCCTTCATGTTCTCAAGCGTCACTTCTTGTCCCTTGTTCCACTGCGCACGAGGAATGATCCAATAGGTCGCCACATCCGTATAATTGAGCGTATATGCCATATCCCCAAGCAGGCTGTCACCACAATGCACCACAGTATCAAGCTGTCCGTGTCCTGGAGGTTTCTCATTCCATGAGCCGAAGAAGACGGGGATGATCGACTTCAGGTGCGAGGGAGAGGTTGCGGAGAGTCCATGGCGAGTACGCCGTGCTTTCATAAATGTGCCGACACGACGCTTCATCGTTCCCGCACTCATTGCAAGCAGTTTTCCGGTAACAAGGTCTCCATGTTTCCAGAGTGTGTCTCGCTCAAGAATCGTGATGTATTCGCCGATAACGACATGGAGCAATTCTCCGCATATTTCACCGGAAGCTTGCCACACCGTTTCGAGTGCAGCGGTGACTCCGTGATCATAATATGTTTTTCTGCCACGACCTTCTTGTTTTGCAGGGTCGGAGTGTTGGAGATGTCGAAACTTTCTCACCGCTGCTTTGCGGTGCAGCTTTGTCACTGTGCAAACGATATCAAGGAGCTCTCCTTTCTTCTGCTTCGCTGCCTTTAAATATGCTGATAAATACTCTTGAAATATGTCCTTTTTGGTCTCCATGGTCATTGTTGACTACGGTAACCCAATTATGAGCTATCCAGTGGGAGGTTGGTAACAGTTTTAATGAGCTATAAC
>JAYSSO010000095.1:0-7898 GCA_043720495.1 Candidatus Lloydbacteria bacterium
ACCCGTGAGCGCTTTAATAGCGCGGGGATCATGGGCAAGTTTGGTGATGTTCATTCACTTATTTTCTCATTTTTCTTATTGGGGAGCAAGTCTAATGAACATTGTGTACATTTCCATCATGCTCGTCCTTTTTGCGGTGTCCATGCTGAGCCTTGCTGGCATCGCGTTTGACCCGAAAGCACAGCGCGCATTGCCGAGGTTCGAAGTCCCTGACCCGGCTCCGCATCTATGCCGTAATCTGCTACTGTAGCTTGTTTCTGAACTGCGTGCTCGCAATCATCAAGTTAACTGGGAACTTCCCGGCAAGCACGGGGTGAGCAGATACCACGTAACAAGTGCACAAGGACCACAACCCCGCATCACACGGGGTTTGTTTTTTGTAATTGCAATTATGTAAAGTATGACGGCCGTCAGTAGTTACATAATTGAAAAATTTGGTTTTCAGAGGATCAGTGGTGCGTAGGGGTGTAGTGTGCAGAGGGATGCAGATTGCCCCTACCTCACCTGCCAGTCCTTCTCCTTGTGGCACATGATCATGATTCCCTCCATGATGGCAGCAACTTCCTCGTCGGTCAGTGTGCGCTCAAAGGACTGAAATACCATGCGGAAGCCATAGGAAATACGCTTCTCGCCCTCTTTCTGAAATTTGTCGAACTGTGAAATACGCACGAGTAAATCCCCCGCCTCTTTTTGGAGTAAACCCTCGATATATTCTTCAGTCACCTCTTGTGGAACAAAGACGGCAATGTCGCGTACGATAAATGGAAACATGGAAAGGGTCTTGTAGCGCAGAGTTCTTTCCTCCGATGCAACTGGCTCGTATGCAGTAGGTTCGGGAAGTTTTTCAATTACCTGATCAAAATCGCATTCCCAAATATCCGGCTCGTTCGTGAGTCCAGTGAGTGGCGACGAGTCACTCACCCCCGTCGGATTTTCAACGCCGAGCGACATGAACAAATCGGTGAGCAGGCTTTCTCTCTCAGATTTCAATTGCTTTGCTGCTTTTCTGTTTGGCACATAAGCTCCAAGTGCAAAAAACATTTTTTCACCCTCTTTGCGAAAAACATTTCCAAACTCAAATACCGCTATTTTTTCTAACCCCAAAAGTGGCGCGTTGTAGTTACCGCTTGAGAGCGTCTGGCGAATCCCGAGATGAAGGCTGCGCCGCAGATACGGCCTATCGTCGCCGACGGGATTCAGCACTTCCAACATGTCGTTTTCCGCACTCGGTTTCGCGAAAGAATAGGTAAATACTTCCAAGTACCCGCGATGAGTGAGGAATGTACGTACTCTGTTGGAGTAATGGAGGCGCTTGTTTGGAAGCCCCTTCTTGGGAAGCCTGGGCAACGCTGATTCGACATTTTCATATCCGACGTGGCGGCCAATTTCTTCAATCATGTCTTCTTTGATGCGCAAGTCCAGTCGTTCTTCGGGAATCGCAACGACTACCTGCTCACCATCTTCATCATAACCAAAACCGGCCCGTGTGAGCACTTCGGTAAGGTCTAGAGGAGTGAGCGTGAGTCCAAGTAAGCGGTTTACGTCAACAGAGCCAATGCGAACACTCACTGGCTTCTCGGGAGTGGGATATACATCAGTTGACTCCCCGATTTGGACCAACTCCCCGCCATGCAACTTGAGTAGCGTGAGCGCGAGGGCACACCCCTCCATCGCAAAAGCGGAAGTCATTCCATTTTCATAACGCTTCGATGCATCTGTTTTTATCTTGTGTATTTCTGAGGTCTTGCGCGTCAGTGTCGGATCAAAGTTTGCGGATTCAAGGATGATGCATGTTGTCGTGCTCGTGACTTCTGCTTTTTTTCCTCCCTTTATTCCCGCAAGCGCAATTACGCCCTCATCGTCGGCAATCACCAGCTCTCTGCCCAGAAATGTCAGTGACTTGTTGTCGAGTGTGGTCATTGTCTCTCCTTTCTTAGCTAGACGGACGGTTATTCCCCCAACAACTTTTTCCGCGTCAAATGCGTGCAGTGGCTGACCGATATCAAAAAGCACATAATTGGTAATATCGACAATATTGTTGATGCTTCTCCCGCCAACTGATTCCAGCTTCTCCGCAATTTCCCTTTGCGTAGGACCCACATTGACATTGTCTATGCGAGTAGCAACGTAGCGTGGACAAAGCTTACTGTCTTCAACAACCACGCGGACTGGGGGAGTAACTCCACTACGAGGCTGATCTGCTCTCTCTCGATTTTTTCGTGCGACCCCAAGGAGTGCGCCTATCTCTCGTGCCATCCCTCGGTGGGAAAGTGCATCATGCGCGCGATCAGGAAGCACCTTAATCTCCAGAATGGTGTCATCGCCCTTCTCTGTGACTTCCTCCACCTCAAAAGCGCGCAGTGTGACCTCGCGCACAACAGTGTTGATTTCTGATAACTCCTCTCCTAAATGTTCCTTAATCCAATTGAGTGAATACTTCATATTAAAATTGATTAACGACACGCAGATCACCGTTATAGAGGAGGCGCACATCATCGATTCCCCATTTCAACATTGCCAGACGATCAATACCTCCACCAAATGCGAATCCTTGGTATATTGTGCTGTCGACTCCGCAGTTTTTGAGTACATTGGGGTGGACCATTCCCGAACCCATGATTTCAATCCATCCGGACTGCTTACACACACCACACCCCATACCTGCACACTTAAAGCACTGCATGTCTATCTCAGCCGACGGTTCGGTAAATGGGAAAAATGACGCGCGCAATCGCACTTCAATCTCCTTTCCGAATAACTCTGTAAAGAGGTGGCGGAGTACGCCCTTCAAGTGAGCCAGTGAAATATCTTTTCCAATAAGTAATCCTTCTACTTGATGAAACTGTGCCTCATGAGTGGCATCTGTTGCTTCATTGCGAAAGGCTTTACCGGGCACAACTATCGCGAGTTGGTCTCCAGGATACCCCTCCTTTGCCCACATTTCCATGCTACGAATTTGTACAGGTGAAGTATGGGTGCGTAAGAGATAGCGCTCTCCATCACACTCTCTCGGCTTTAGCCAAAAAGTATCTTGCATATCCCTCGATGGGTGATCTTTAGGGACATTCAGTGCATCAAAATTGTGAAACTCAGTTTCCAGCTCCGGACCGTCCACAACGTCAAAACCAATATCCGTCATAATTGAAGATATCCGGTCGATCATTATTGTGAGTGGGTGAAGATGCCCTGTTACTATAATTTGTGAGTCTGCCATTGCCCCATTATAGGCAAAAAGTGGGGCGTTGCAAACGAGAGGATGGCGCTCACTACCGTAAGTTTGCCTCCATGGTTGCCCGTATCACAGCCTGTTCTTTTTCACCTATCACATGCTTTTGTGACTGCTCATAAAAATAAAAAGCAATGGTAAGTAAGAAAGCGGCAATCGCAAACCACCGCACCAGAAGACAAAAAGTGCACGGTTTTTTTTTATCAACAGAAGCTTCTTTTTTTGTGTCCAAATGCATTTGGAGCCGCCTCCCAGATTCGAACTGGGGACCTACTCATTACAAGTGAGTTGCTCTACCAACTGAGCTAAGGCGGCACGTCTTCTACTTTATGTTATTTCCCATCAGGTTTCAAGCCCCACCAGCTTTTTGTATGTTTTTGACGCACCAACAAAGAAAGCTAGACTGTTCTATCAAAATCCTGCTTCCGCTCATCCCGATGCTCGGCTATCTGTTTAAGAAAAAAAGAAGGAGTAAGACCTTTCTCAATTTTTATTCTTCCATAAATCCGACTCATGAAAAATTTGCGACCCTCAAGAACGAGATAGGTGCTCGAGCCTACGAGCCTAAGTCCGTGCGGGCGAACTCCGCTCATCAGCCGTGACACAATATCCTTTGTCGTAGCAACTTCCTGCCACACAACATGACTGAGTGACGGAAGACTCTGGTCTCGTCTTGGCAGTGACAACTGTTCACCTCGACGCCATGCATATACAAAGAGGGCAACGAGCATAAGGCCAGTAATCCCCCAAATGGCAAATAAAGTAGTCATATGATGCTCACTTTATTATAGCACTATTTGCCCACTGCAAACCTCACAAAACGCACAATTTCGGTATTCTCCCCAAACTTCTGCACTGCACCCCTCACTAAGTCTCCCACTGTAACATCAGCATTTTTTACATAGGGCTGGTCGACGAGCACCATTTCCTTAAAGTACACATCGAGTTTTCCTTGAAGTGCCTTCTCTTTAATGGCCTCTGGTTTCCCTGCCATTGTTTTCTCAACTTCCTCTGCAAAAAAAGCCTTAGCCTTTGCCTTGTCCTCGTCGGTAATTTCAGCTGCTGACAAAAATTTTGGGCGAAGTGCGGCAACGTGCATAGCAATGTCATACGCAAGTTTCTTAAAATCCTCATTCTTTGCGACAAAGTCAGTTTCGCATCCCAGCTCAACCATGGCGCCAACTGAACCGGCACCGTGAATGTAGGATGCAACGACACCCGACCCTAGCGTTCGGTCGCTTTTCTTTGCGGCGAGCTCACCACTCTTTTTGCGAAGAGCCATACGTGCCTTCTCCATATCCCCCCCAGCTTCTTCAAGTGCCTTTTTGCACTGCATCACCGCAACACCCGTCTCGTCTCGAAGTGCTTTGACCTGTTCCATGCTGATACCCATATGATTTTTTGAAATTAACTTTTACAAAGAAATGCCAACGAACCCATATACTCTATCTGCAAAAAACTTATGTTTTTGGATGAAGTTTGAGGCGACGAAATGTGCGTGTTCGGGTGGGCGTACTCATCGTACGTTCCCCGGACCGTGCATTGAGGTCGACAAAGAAATTCGCCAAAAACATAAGTTTTAAGCAGGGCGGGATTTCTTTCCTGCCTCGTATGCTGCTGCGATTTCTGACAAGAAATATTTCACGGAAAGTAGAGCGGCGTCATTAGCCACTATAGGATAAGTGATCTTTGAGAGGTCACAATCAGTGTTCGCGAGCGCAAGTGTCTCAACTTTCATTTTTTTCGCCTCAGTCACTGCAATATGCTCCTCTCGAGGATCTATGACAACGATTGCACCAGGTGCACCTTCCAAGGTTGCAATACCTCCAAACTCTGTCTGGAGTCTGCCCATTTCGCGCTCAAAAAGGAGTTTTTCCATTTTGGTATATTTGTCGAGCTCACCTTTTGAAAACTTCTCGGAAAGTTCCTTGAGTCTTCCGGTGCGCTTCTTAATCTCCGACCAGTTAGTGAGCATCCCGCCAACCCAGCGTTCGGTCACATACGGCATCCCGAGTGACTTTGCTGTCTCTTCGACGAGTGCTTTAATCTCGTGCTTTGTGCCCACAAAGAGCACTAGCTTTCCGAGCTTTCCGAGTTCCTCAATGCGCGCCTTCACAGCGTCGAGCATTTTGGTGGTCTCGGTGAGGTCAATAATATCTACGCCGTTCTTTGACCCAAATAAAAATGGGCGAACGGAGGCATGTCGGCGTGCTCGGGAATACCCGAAGTGTGCACCGGCATTGAACATTGCATCTATTGCGGTATTTTCAGTCATGTATCAATCCTCTAAAACGAATAATAATAGAGTGATGCTAGCAAAAAGCTCATGTTTTTGCAAGATAAATGTGCATTTAATACACCTTCAAAAAAATTGAGTTTGACTTCTTTTCAAAATTGTGCTATTATTCATCTGGACATTTACAACCGATTTCTTCAACAAGGGGGCTTTATGGACCATTTCACTGCCAACGCCATGGGTGGACTGAAAACAGACCGACGCGGCGAATACCAATTGCCCATCTACCCCATTATTGAGAAGGGCCAGCACGAAATCATGCCTCAAGGGATCCCAGGCACGTTCGAGCACTTGTGGAATTGCTTTGATGAAAGTGAGACGGAAGTCTCGGCCGCATACCTGCTGCGCTTTGCACAGATGCGAGGTAACTGGAATCCCTTTACATACGAGGAAATCAACGACTTCTACCAAGTGCGCCGCAAGTCGCGAAACTCCAACTACACATTCAACCGACTGATCGAACCGGGCATGCACTTCGGGGGGGCCTGGTGAACGCTGGCTAGAGGGCGGCGGCTGGATTGTAGTGCGCGAGGGTACGCACTACTTCACCGACGACTTTGTTCGACGCGTAAACGAAAGTGTGTCTCGGTCGGCAAAATAGAGCTCCTCGCCAACTCGGCAATTTGTCCCGCATCACGCGGGGCTTTTTTTATTCATCGACACCGTCCGCTGGACCGAGATTTCCTGACTTTGCCCGCTCACCCACCATCGTAAGGATCGCATCGATTTCCCCTGCGAAAATGCCGTCAATATTATGCCACGACTCTTTGATGCGGTGATCGGTCACGCGATTTTGCGGGACATTGTAGGTGCGAATCTTCTCTGAGCGATCTCCCGAGCCTATCGACGAGCGCGCATCGGCATTCTTCTTTGACTCCTCTTCCGTGTGAAGTTGCTCCAGTTTGGCAGCGAGAATCGACATCGCCTTCTCGCGATTCTTGAGCTGGGAACGCTCGACCGAACAATGCACATGAATCCCCGTTGGCTTGTGCACCAAGTGCACCGCGGTCTCCACTTTGTTCACATTTTGCCCTCCCGCTCCACCTGAGCGCGTATAGGACATATCAAGGTCGGACTGATTGATGACCACCGCCGTCTTCTTCCGGATAGGCAGGACAATGACCGACGCAGTCGAGGTGTGAATACGGCCCGACTTCTCGGTAGCCGGAATACGCTGAATGCGGTGCACGCCCATTTCCCACTTGAGTGTGTCGTATGCACTGGTGCCAGTAATTTCATAGGATGCTTCCTTGTATGCACCCATTTCACTTTCTGAAATATCAACAACCTTCCAACCCCAACCTTTTGTAGCTACAAATCGCTCATACATTACTGCAAGGTCCTGCGCAAAAATTGCCGCCTCTTCACCACCCACCCCTGCACGAACTTCCAAAATAAGCTCTCGTGGCTTCTCTTCCACTTCAATATCTTCCTTAAGGATATATTCCATCTTCGTGTACAGATCTTTCATTTGAAGCTCCAGGGAATCAATGTCCCCTTGGGCGAGTGCATTCATCTCCGCATCATCGCCAAGCATGCTCTTTGCATCAGTAAGTTCACGAGAAAGTCGCTCGTATTCATCGACGAGGTACTTGGTCTTGTAATTCTCCTTATATTTACTTAATTCTAAATTTTCCATATTTACAGAAATTTCTTTTTTGGCGCATTACATCGTTATCGTCTGCGGTGGTCATGAGGCAGTATAGCTCATACAGCCATCACGACACTCCTCGACGCTGCCTCGTACTACATCCAAAAAATAAATTTATTCGTTTTGTTACATTTTAATTTTTACACAGAAAAACCCGCACAAGCAATTGGGCGGGTTCGTCCGAGCTACGCTACTTTGCTTCGACTTTTTTCTCCTCTTTCACTTTCTTTGGCTTTGCGGCCGCTGAGCGTGCCTTGAAACGCTCAACACGTCCGGCAGTATCCATCGATTTTTCGTTTCCAGTGAAGAGTGGGTGGCATTGTGAGCAGATTTCCATGTCGATTGATTCCATTGTGGACCCAACAGCAAACTCCGCGCCACAAGCACATTTTGCGACAGCTTTTGGGTAATATTTTGGCGCAACAACTGCGGACACCTCTTTCTTTCCCTTTGGTTCTGGTTTCATAGTGGAAACACTCTACCAAACAGAATTCTATTATGCAAATTTGAAAAATACGCACCAGACAACTTCTTCGAGGTCGCACCTTCCAAAGCCAAGGAACGACCTCAGTCTGGTGTTATTGACTTATTGTTGTGTTTATGGTAAAATTTGGTTGTTACTGGGCTCCTAAATTCACCCACCTATTAGGATACTCGTATTTTTAATAATACCTGCTTTCAGTGCAACCTCAAGTGCACTTCGATAGCCGAGAATCTTCCTTGGT
>JAYSSO010000096.1:0-7884 GCA_043720495.1 Candidatus Lloydbacteria bacterium
GTGTCCCTTCTGTCCTCCACCAGGATTTCTTTTCCGATTTGGTTTCTTCATTTGAACGCTTTTGAGTGATCGTTCAAATACAGGAAGCAGATCGGTGAATTCTTGATAGCTCAAACCCGTGAGCGCTTTAATAGCGCGGGGATCATGGGCAAGTTTAGTGATGTTCATTCACTTATTTTCTCATTTTTCTTATTGGGGAGCAAGTCTAGTGTATATCTACTCAGTGTAGTGGGGCTTCCCAGCACGTACTCTCGACTCGAGTTAAGTGGCTCAAGAAAAGGAGGATGTGTCCCGCCAAATTGTTTGCCGTAATATCAAGTATCACACCACATGACATGCGATTCCAGTAGTGACTGCGCATGTGCACATAAGCGGGAATGTGCACCAAAGATGCTCGCAGTATTTCTCCACCAAAATGCTCCTGAAAGAGCACGGAAGCGACGGCACAGTGCCCCCACGTTGGGTTGTCGATGAGCCAGCCATCTGGACCCGACGACATGTCCTTTTTGCATGTTTCTGAAATACGATTAATGAAACCTTCCAGAGAAATTTTGAGCATGAACAACTTTCAATAATTTTCTGTAGCAACCGTACCAGAACTTTAATGGTGACGCAACGCCGTGTTCTCGAGAGCACGGCTTGGACAGTGCAAGGTTTAATAAAAAGCCACCAATGAAGGTGGGGAATTTTTTTAGTTTGTAGGCTTAGTACTTGAATCAGGCATGTACAGCACAGCATGGTCAGCGCGAGGTAGTGTAAAACGATACACCTTTTCTCCAGCCTGGGTAATGATACATGGGGCATAGTTCGTAAGGATACGAAAATTTGCTGCCGGCATCCACAGAGCCCATTCGTCGCGCGTAAGCCAGCGCTTACGCTTTACATTTACTAGTTTAAGAATGAGCAAGTTGCGACGAGGACTGTAATAGCGTTTACGCACCACCGCGCGTGAGTGAAAGCCCCCTTGAAAGAGGTCGAGCACAGCACCGCGCAAGTGATTAGTTTTGAGGATGTCGCTCCACGATAGTAGGGAAGTGTGCCGAAACATGCCCATGATTTGAGAGCCTCCATTCACGGAATGTACTTCTAAAAATCTAGTCTAGCACATTTTCTAAACTTCTCCTCATGTGTTAAGAAAAAGTGATTCCTAGAGACGTATGGATGGGGTTGGATATTGCGTTGACAAATTACCCCTTTCCTCTAAAATAAAACTCTCATGAAAAAAACTATTTTCGCATTCGCATCTTTTTTCCCATTGTTTGCATCGGCAGAAATTAGTGACACCATAGTGCAAGTTTCGGGTATAGTAGAGCAACTTGTGTCACTACTTATGGCGCTCGCCATACTGGTGTTTTTTTGGGGTATTGTAAAGTTTATTGCCAACATGGACGATGAGGATTCTCGCAAAGGAGGAAAGCACTTAATGATCTGGGGCATGATTGCAATATTTGTCATGGTTTCTTTCTGGAGCATTATCGGTTATGTGCAAGAGTCACTTGGACTAGTCGGTGGCCCAATCATAACCGGAGAAGCACCTAGTGTGACCAACTCTGTCCCATCCTACAATCCATAATTTTTTGATAATTTTGTAAGTGGTGAAACTTCCTGCATAATTCCAAGAAAATCAATATCGTTGGTATACTACCCACATGCATCAGGGCAAAAGCGTTGATAGGGTTTTTCTCGCAATCGTAGTTACGCTCATTACAGTGGGGTTTTTGATTTTCGTTTCTGCATCATTCGGCACATGGGCAAAAAGTGGTTCAAAGTTTGTTAATCTTTTGCTTTCTCAAATAGTCTTTGGACTTTGTGGGGGACTTGTACTCATGGTCATTGCTTCTCGCCTGCGGATTATATTACTTCGGAAATATGCTTTTTGGATTTTTTTCATCTCGGTATTTACCGCCCTGCTTGTTTTTGTCCCTGGCATAGGCATGGAGCATGGTGGGGCAAAGCGTTGGATTGACTTAGGTATTACCACATTCCAGCCCGGTGAGCTGCTCAAGGTTGCCGTCATTATTTATCTTGCAACCTGGCTCACGCTTTATAAGAAACGTATTCATTCTGCACTGTTTGGAATCTACCCACTACTCGCCATACTCGGAATTGCCTGCTTTGTATTTATCGCTCAACGTGATACGGGGAGTTTTCTCATTACTGCCTTTGCTGGTTCTGCAATGTATTTGGCCGCAGGAGCACGGTGGCGAGACATAGGCATACTTATCCTCATCGCAATTATGGGCCTTGGCATACTTGCGCTCTGGCGTCCATATGTTCTCGACCGCTTCAAAACGCTTTGGCACCACGATGACTTACAGGGGTCGGGTTACCAGCTCAAGCAGTCACTGATTGCCATTGGTTCTGGAGAAGTGACCGGGAAAGGTTTTGGTCAAAGTATCCAAAAATTTAATTATCTTCCTGAGGCACATGGTGACTCTATTTTTGCGGTTGCTGGTGAAGAATTTGGATTTTTAGGCTCGTCACTCCTGGTGCTTCTGTATGTACTTTTTGGACTTCGCGGTCTTTGGATTTCTGCGCATGCCGAGGACGCTTTTGGAGCCTTACTTTGCGTTGGCCTTGTTATCCTTATTGTGTCGCAGTCTTTCATCAATATTGCGTCGATGCTTGGCCTTGCACCACTTACCGGTGTTCCACTCGTATTTGTGAGTCACGGGGGTACCGCTCTTCTTTTTGCACTCACTGAAGTGGGTCTCATCCTCAATATCTCCAGACGGAGGTTGGGGTAGGCACTTACCTTACGCACGGGGCAGACAGCACATTTTTGTGATATATTGAATACATCTTGCATGGGCAGATAAAACGCTATGAAAATATTATTTGCAGGGGGAGGAACTGGGGGGCATTTTTATCCCATTATCGCTGTCGCAGAGGCCGCGCTTGATATCATCGAGAAAGAGCATCTCGTCGGTGTGGATTTATACTACATGTCCGATGCTCCATTTGACGAGGCACTACTCAGGCAAACTGAGCTCACCTTTGTGCGCGTTATGGCTGGAAAACAACGCACATACGCCTCTGCAAAAAATTTTTCTGACAAATTTAGAATATTTTTTGGGTGCATACAAGCAACACTGAAGTTGTTTTCCCTTTATCCCGATGTGGTATTTGGAAAAGGGGGTTATGCAAGTTTTCCTGCGATGTTCGCAGCCAGACTGCTTCGCATTCCCGTCGTTATCCACGAGTCAGACATCATCCCCGGGAAGGTAAATAAATGGGTTGCTAACTATGCTACAAAGATCGCTATTTCTTATCCTGAGGCTACCAAATATTTTGCACACCAAGAACGCATTGCACTCACCGGTCAGCCGATTCGTAAAATACTCCTTGAAATGCCCGCTGAAGATCCCTATGCTGAGCTTGGGCTGGAACCAAGCGTGCCGGTTATCCTTGTACTTGGAGGTTCTCAAGGGGCAGAGCGCATCAATGAAAATCTCATTGATATTTTACCAAGACTCCTCGAAAAGTGTCAGATTATACACCAGACAGGTGAGAGTAATGTTGAGTGGATGAAAAAACGCGCTGCCGGCGTGCTACTAAACAATCCTCATGCTTCGCGCTATCACCCCTTAGGTTTTCTTGACCCCAAAACACTTCGCTTGGCAGCAAAAGCTTCATCACTTGTTCTTTCGCGCGCAGGTTCCGCAATCTTTGAAATAGCAATTTGGGAAAAGCCTTCAGTCCTTATTCCACTGGGTATTGCACGAGATGACCATCAGCGTGAAAATGCATATAGCTATGCACGAACAGGTGCGGGCACAGTTATTGAGGAAGCAAATCTACGGCCAGAAATTCTCTTTTCGGTTATAGACACAATTATGTCCAGTCGAGAGATTCAGGAAAAAATGATTGCGGGTACAAAGTCTTTTACCAAAGTCGATGCGGCTGACAAAATAGCACAAGCTCTTTTGTCGATAGCAACACATCATTCGTGATGGTTTTTTTAGCACATGAGTGAACAAACAAAAAAAATAGTTACAAGATTTGCCCCAAGCCCAACAGGGCTTTTACACGCAGGCACATATCGGACTGCTATTTTTTCCTACCTCTATGCCAGAAAAAATAATGGTCGATTTGTCTTACGCATTGAAGACACCGACCGCGAGCGCTCTAAAAAAGAATTTGAGGACAACATACTTGAGAGTTTGAAGTGGCTAGGAATATCATTCGATACATTCGTACGTCAGTCTGAAAATGTAGAACGTCATAAAAAGGTTCTCGAGCAACTGATTGCGGATGGACATGCGTATATTTCGAAAGAGCCCGCAAGAGACGGATCTGGTGCGATCAAGGAAATTGTCCGATTTAAGAATCCCAATATTGAAGTGACGTTTACTGATGTCATAAAAGGCACAGTGACCATGCACACGGGCGACCTCGGCGATTTTGTTATTGCAAAGAATATTAATGAACCTCTCTTTCATCTTGCTGTCGTTGTTGATGACTTTGACGAAGGTGTCACTCATGTGACTCGAGGAGACGATCATCTTTCAAATACCCCAAGACACATTCTTATACAGCGAGCTATCGGAGCGCCAACACCAATATATGTACATTTACCACTCGTGCTTGGGGTAGACAAGCAAAAACTCTCAAAAAGACGAGGGGCGCGTGCGCTTACTGATTATCGCGAAGGTGGGTACTTAGCGTCAGCAATACTCAACATGGTAGCACTCATTGGCTGGAATCCTGGCACCCTGCAGGAGATTTTCTCTCACGATGAGCTCATTTCTGCTTTTTCGCTTGAACGAATTCAAAAGAGCGGAGGTGTGTTCAATCCAGAAAAACTGGAGTGGGTGAACAAGGAGCATATCAAGGGATTGTCCAAACAGGAAAAAGACGAAATGCTCGATGCATTTATGCCCACAACGCTCAAAACGCTTCCGAACTACACACAAATTAGAGAACGCATATCCCCACTGCTTGTAGAACGCATAGGGCATTTTGGCGAAATTAGAGAGCTTGCAGAGGCTGGTGAACTTGAATATTTTTTTGTTGCACCATCTTACCCAAAGGAAAAATTGTACTGGAAAGAAGAGAGTGACACTGCCCAACTACACCTGCGCTTGAAGAAGGTAAAAGAATTACTCAACTCCATTGATGAAGCACAGTTCACGGAAGCAGGTGTAAAGGAGGTTGTGTTTCCCTATGCAGACAAAGAAGGGAGAGGTCAGGTGCTCTGGCCCATGCGGTTCGCACTTTCCGGTCGGGAGCGCTCACCAGACCCTTTCCAGCTCTCAGCAATCCTTGGGAAATCTGAGACGCTGAAGCGCATAGAGCGAGCTATAAGCTATCATGACCTACCCACCTAATTCTCTTTGGCGTTCCCGCCTCTGTCGAGGTGCACTGCTTCTACCATTTTTTCTTTGTCTCTTTCTGGTTACTCACCAGCAAGCTGTACTCGCTCAAACAACACGACTTGATGAGCTACGGCAGAGCATCTCGACACGTGAAGACGACATCAAGCGCCTCGAAAACGAGATTGCAGATTACAAAAACCGTCTCCACAACGTCGGTAATCAGAAAAAAAGCTTGCAGGGCGCCGTACAGACGCTGGATTTGTCGCGCGCAAAGCTTGGGAAGGATATTGAGCTCACGAAAAAAAAAATAGAACGCACAGATTCGACAATTCGCAATCTCAACAATGACATCACCGCGAAGGAAAAGACCATCGACAAAAACAAACAAGTCATTGCAGAGATTATCCATCGCATTGATCAGTCCGACTCAGACACCATGCTCGAAGTCCTACTTTCAAATAAAACTATTTCCGAATTCCTACTCGAAATCGACGACCTCGGTAAACTGCAACGCTCCATTCAGGACCATATAAAAAGTCTCAATAGCCTGAAAATGGAACTTGCGGCTTCGCGAGTATCTTTTCAAAAAGAACACAAGGCGTTGTCCGGTTTCAGAACGCAAATAACGGACCAAAAAACAATTGCGGACCAAGAACGAAAGCGGCAGTTGCTGTTACTCTCAACCACAAAGAATCAGGAATCGAATTATAAAAAATTACTTGCCGAGCGACAGATGCGCAAGAAACAGTTTGAGGCTGAAGTCGATGACTTCGAAGCACAACTGCGTGCAGAAATAGACCCAACTAGCTTTCCTACTCCCGGTTCGCGCATCTTCGTGTCGCCACTTGAGGATATGTATATCACTCAAAAATTTGGCCGGACAGTCGACGCGAAGCGACTGTACACATCAGGAACGCACAATGGAACGGATTTTCGAGCCAGCCCAGGAAGCATCATACGCGCTGTCGGTAGTGGTACCGTTACCGCAACCGGGGATACAGACAAAACGTGTCCTGGAGCCTCGTATGGTCGCTGGGTACTCATAAAGCACCAAAACGGACTTTCCACTCTATATGGGCATTTGGAGCTTATTAAGGTACGCGCAGGCCAATCAGTCGATGGGGGAGACACAATTGGTTACAGTGGGAACACGGGGTATTCTACAGGTCCCCACCTACATTTTACCGTATATGTTTCTAGCGCAGTGGAGGTTGTAGATTTTCCGAGCAAATCTTGTAAAGGTGCTGTATTTCGCATGCCCGTTGCTCCCTCAAACGGTTATCTGGACCCTGAATCCTATCTTTAGTATCACGCTGCAGGTTCATAAAAAAGTGGTATAATATGGGCACATGACAAAACTCATCATTGCATTTGTCTTTTTTGCGGGGCTCGTCTATTACTACAATCTGGACATCATTGCCCTCGTGGACAAAAGTGGAGCTCCCGAGTGGCTCGCAAAAAAAGGCTACACTGTGAAAAACAGTACATCAAGCCCTGCATCTAGTAGTGCTACATCTTCAACATCAACGAATTAGTATTTCTACAGACAAAACAATGTCGCTCTGTGGATAAATGCTTTGTGCGACGTTATGAATCAGCGTAGAGTGTACATATGCCAAGTAAGATACGCTGGACAATTGAGAAAATTGCCGAAGGCTTTGAGAAGTTCAATGCAGAGCACGGGCGCTACCCTACCTCATTTGAGATAGATCAGTACCCCGACTTACCCTCAAGTAGGCAGATTCAGCGCCAGTATGGTGGTTTGCCAAATTTGCGAGGACAATTAAAGTTATCGGGGCCCCAAGATTTTACGAAAGGAGAATATAGTTCTCTTCGCGCAAAGACAATCGGAAAAAGAGCCCATCAACTGGAAAAAAAGATTTACGACTACTTAGTTGAACATTTTGGGGTGCCATTTGTACACCGTGAATACTTCTTTGT
The DNA here is from genome assembly GCA_043720495.1 of Candidatus Lloydbacteria bacterium. Taxonomy (GTDB): domain Bacteria; phylum Patescibacteriota; class Minisyncoccia; order Phycocordibacterales; family UBA6899; genus MHLP01. The sequence continues at coordinate 7,260 of JAYSSO010000096.1, forward strand.
GGATGACCGCCGGTCGCGGACTGACTTCTTTATCTATCACAAGAACGGTAACTTTTCGGTTGATGTTTTTTTTCCCAAAGACAAGAGAAACCTTACGGGTTGCTTAAACAGCAAAATGCGGACGTACAGTCATGGTGCGATGATTCAATATCCAGTAATTTTTCTGATGATGAATGAAGAGATTTCCAAAGAGGAGGTGATGGAGATTCTGTCCCAAAAAAGAAATAAACTCAAATCTTTTCAGATAGTGATGACATACGCAGAGCTAGTACAATTCTGTAAAAGCAAGGAATCCATAGGCAATGATATCGGGCGTATTACCTGAAAACCCTGCGTTTATGCGCATGTTTGGATTATAATGTCGCACAAAGTATCTTGATAAAAGATATATTGTGCGACGTTGTATCTTTTTCAGGATGGCACGTCGTAGCCCTCAAACTATGACATCTCCCCCATTGGGGTTATGTACATCCTAATTTACGCAGGCTTATTTTGGCCATGTAAGCATTACGTCAGCCAAATCTTTTGTTTTAGTAACTAGTTCCCGATTTTTTGCGTCACTTTCTTCGTAGTACCGATTTGCCTCCTCGTTCGATCTTCCTCCGAGCATGTGACGCAGTAGTGT
>JAYSSO010000097.1:0-24366 GCA_043720495.1 Candidatus Lloydbacteria bacterium
GCCTCAGGCGGGGCGGTGACGAAAACCGGAAAGTTTTTTGGTGGTACATCGGGGTCACTTCCTTCAATAGCCAACACCGACAACTCGCATGAGTTTTCCGTCACTCTTCCTGAAACGGTAACCAAGACTTACCGCTCGAGTTATTTGGCTACGTCGGTCCTGCACAGTGACAACACTGCAATTATTGCAGGCACGGTACGTATTTCGCTCGCTGGAGCAGGTGCACTCACCATTAGTGAGGGAACCGAGGATCTTGAAGCATTTCGTGCAATTTATCTCACTCAGGCTACCTCAACTAATTTTACGGCCGATGCGAGCATACCGTGGACCACTCGTATGTTTCAAGCGAATGTGCGTGGAAATCAACCTGAAGAGTATGCGGTAAGTTCGGAGATGGTGGTGACCTATGATGCAGATTTTGCGGGGACCGATGCAGAAGTTGGCGAGGGGAAGCAGGTACGCACCGTTGAATTTGTACTAGGTGGAGGTGGTGGTACTGCGATTACGCAAACGGGAACTGATGCGGGTGCGACCGCTCGTGGGTCTGATGCTAATGTATACGCTGGATTGGAGTGGAACACGGCAAAGGGGACGGCTGGAACGAAAACCGTCACTATTCCCGGGTCCGGCATTCGTGTGCTTTCTGCATACCTCGATATGTCGAGCAGTTTTACGAATGCTGTAGACGTGACAAATCTTGAGACGACGCTTGACGTTTCTCCTGGGCCTGCACCGGGAGAAGATGTTTCTATTAGTCCAGTCGGAACCAACGGTGCAACAGTTATTTATATTGATAACTCAGGGAATTCCTCACCGCTCCTTACGGCCAAGGCAAATGCAACTGCACTCTTTCAAACACAAACAGATAGTCAGTGGAATTCTGGAGTTTCTGTGGTTGGTATGATGTCGATTACTGGACCCACGTGGATCAATGCGACGATGAAACTCGTCATTACCTATGAAGAGAATTTTTCACGAGTACCGCACAATGCACTGAAGACGGTACGATTTCCTCTTCTCTCAACAACAGCAGGAGACTCGGGGACAAAGCGTTCGGACTGTATTGCTGCAACCACGTGTTCATTTCGTTACACCATTGATACACCCGACCTAGCAGTCGACGCAGATATTATTGACGTGTGGTTTGAAGTTTCCTACGTTGATAATGCTTCCGCATCGGTGACGCTTGGCATTAATGGTGGGGCGGGAGGGGTGGCGCACACGCCAACGGAAGCATTTAATGACGGCTCAGAGCGTTACCTTATATATCGCCCCACAATTGGGACTTCAAACTTTATTGCAAGTTCAACTGGGCAACTTGATGCGATTGTAGCAACTTCCAACGTTGGAGCTATTGGCGGTGTTGTCGTCGTAACGTACAAATATTCTACTGGTGCACAGCGCCAAACAGAAACTGTCCAATACTGGATGGGTCAAGCAGAAACGCTTCCTGGTATTGCTTCGACCACATTTACACAGACAGCCACCATTTTAAATGGAAGCTCAACAATTCGTAATATTTGGTTTACTATTCATGATTCGGTGACGACGGTAACGACCAACTCAACGACTATTGGCGGAAAAATAGGAAGTTCGGCGACTACAACGAGGACGTACTTGCCCACACTGACACTACCTCGTGGTGGAGAGTTGCGCATTATTCACGATATGGGAAGTGCTACGACGTCGTGGACCGGAACCTCAACGCTCCTCTCTGTTGATATTCGTCACAATGCTGCTACCTATGACGGACCTCCAGGGATAGAAGCATTTATTACATTCCACTGGGAAGGTGCACTAAACGGCCCGGTCACGCAAACGGCAAAATTTTTCGCCGGCTCATCAGGAGCAGTTCCCGCACTAGCGAATTCGGACAATACCATGCCATTTTCTGTCACGCTCCCAGAGACCGTGACTAAAACACTTCGGTCAAGCTATTTGTCAACTTCTGTGTTGCATACAGATGTGACTACTATCATTCCTGGTACTGTGCGTATTTCCCTTTCGGGTCGTGCCCCCGTAACGATAAGTGAAGGTGACAATGATGCGGAAAACTTCAGAGCAATATATCTCACTCAGGCGACGTCAACCAATTTTACCTATAATGCGACGATTCCGTGGGTATCACGGGCCTTTCAGTTGATTGTCAGAGGAAATCAGACTGAGGAATATGCAATCAGTTCGGAAATGGTGATTACCTATGATGCCGAATTCGAGCAGAAGATTCCACTTTTTGACCAAGATGTGTTTTGGTTTTACGTTGATAATAACGTGCTTTTGCCTACCGATCCCTGGCCAGCCGGTGCCACGAACCTGAGTGAGAGCACCTCAATTGGTGCAGGGGATATTCCTCCAGACACGGGTGAGCGTGTGCGACTGCGCATGAGCTTTAATGTGGCAACAACCACACTCTTGGCGTCGTCGACATCGTTTCAATTACAGTTCGGAGCGCCGACATCGACGTGTGCCAATTTGGGGAATAATTGGAGTGCCGTAGGGGGTATTGGAAGTGCAAGTATTTGGCGTGGATTCAATACGGGTGTGGCCGATGAGACAAATCTCTCTATTAACCCACCCGCGGGAGGCGACTTACTCCTCTCACTTTCCGATCGTGCAGGTAGCTTTGAAGAGGCAAATAATTCCAAGGCAAATCCCTTTGCGGTATTTGTGGGTGAGGATGTGGAATATGATTGGGTGCTTGAGCACAATGGAGCGGCGACAAATACACAGTATTGTTTTCGTATGGCGTACAGCAACGGCACACGATTTAATTCCTATACACAATATCCGATGATTAAAACAGCAGGCTACACGCCACAGTCACGCAATTGGAGATGGTATGACGATGAAGGAAGCGAAACGCCCACGGTTCCACTGGCAGGTCAAAATGTGGGCGCTGTGAATATTAAGTTTGGCGATATACAGAAACTCCGCTTCACCGTTGCGGACACGCGTGGACATGGTGGCGTAAACCAAAAATTCCGCTTGCAGTATTCGACGTATTCCGATTTTTCTCAACAAGTTGCATACGTGGACGCATCGCCCGCTTGCGCTACGCAGTGGTGCTATGCAAACGGCGTAGATGCGGACGACGCTGTCGTTACGTCTCTCTTGCTTACGGATTCGGCTTTTTCCGGTCGACACAATGAGGCCCCACTTACTACTTCTACAATTGACCCACTTGCAAGTTCAGCCTATGAATTTGAATATACGATTGCTCATAGTGGAGCGTCAGCAAACACGACCTATTTTTTCCGACTCTACGATGTAAACAATGATGTTGCCGTACCAAAGAACGGTATAGCGAGTTTCCCGTCGGTTTCTACGGGCGACACGACGCTCGACGTGGAAATAGCAGGTCTACCTACATCCACCGTGACGGAGGGTCAAACAACCACAATCACAACGACTGCAACAATTGTTCCCTTTGGAGATCTTGTGGACGGAGTTTCCGCAATCGGGGCACAGCGGATAACCATAACGACCAATGCTATCAATGGGTATCAGGTATTCGTGAGTGAAAATCAAAATTTTGTGACTGCTGGTGGTGCGGAAATTCCTGGGGCAAACGCCTCGAACACGGCACCAGTAGCCTGGGCGACTGCCTGTACTGCGAGTATGTATGGATGCTTCGGATACCACTCGGGCGACAATGTGCTTTTTGGCGGATCGACGAGGTTTACTGCAAATGACACCTGGGCGGAATTTGAAATTCCCCAGCGTGAAGTCATGTACGCAGGTGCTCCGGTAGCATCCGACACCATGGATATGCTCTACCGCGTCGACCGACATACACTTCTTCCTGCCGGGCAATATGAAACACAAATTCGCTATGTCGTTGTCCCCACCTTTTAATGTGAATATGAACGTATAATGACTGTTATGTATAGACATGGAGTTGCGCACCTCACGACCGTCACTTTTTTTGGTGTATTGCTTTTTCTTGTTACACCGATGGTGGCGTCGGCGACATTCAATCTTACGCTCTCACCCGCAGTCATAGATGGAGAAGCGAAAGCGAGAGAGATTTTGCGCTACAAGGTAACACTAGTGAATGGGTCTGATCACATGCTGACTCTTTATCCCTGGGCGAGAGATCTGAGCGCGGGAGGTGAGGTGAATACACGAGAAGGAGCTGACCGGGCAACCTCACTCTTGTCGTGGTTGGAATTTTCACGTGCGCAGATTGATATACCGGCCGGCAGTAGTGTAGAACTTCCCGTACTCGTGCAGGTGAATTTGCGGGCAACACCTGGGGTGTACCATGCAGTGCTTCATTTAAGTAATGGCCCCAACCGTGCGGAGGCGGAGTTAAATAACGCTGAGACAGTATCTATGATATTCAATATTCGTGTTCCCGATGACGCAAACGAGCGACTCTCACTTGGAGGTTTTTCTGCTGATGAAAATATGTTCACGGGGGACACCGCGTCTTTTGGTTATCGACTTGAAAATACAGGAAATCGTGGAATAGTGCCAGTGGGAAAAATTCGTATTTTTGATAGGAGGGGAGCGGAGGTCGACGTGGTTGAGGTCAATGCGGAGTCGTCCAAGATTGAACCTGAAGCCACGGCACTACTTGGTGCTGTGTGGCAATCGGGAGATAGATTTGGAAAGTATAAAGCGATGCTCGATGTATCATATGGAAAAACAGGGACAATACAAGACACCGTCTTCTTTTGGGTATTGCCTTGGAAGCGATTGCTTTCACTTTTCCTTACCCTGGCGCTTATATGTGTCGTAGGTTCACTCCTCATCCACTCGTACTCCACAAGTGGTGGTCGCAAGCTCGCCTTTGTGCGCAATCGCTTCAGTCGAGACCGCGAAGATGGCAACGAAGAAAAAAATGACGATGATTCTTCCAAAGGCTACTTCGGTACTATGGTGCAGGGAGTAGAAGGGCGCATGCGCGAGTATGTAAAGCGGTACTTGCGTGCGCAAAAAAATTCCTGGCTAGAGAAAAAGCGCGTCGATCCGATTACTGAAGTTGAGCCACCAGCACCCGTACGTACTCGCTACAGTATACTCAATCAGGACGGAGGTGGACCTGTTCGCCTCGCACATCGCAAAAAGCACGGTGCACCTAATCCGGACCACATCGTGCGTTTGAAATAGCGCCTGCGCTCTCTATATGTATGTCCCTAATCAAAAAAGACCCCAGCTACTGCTTTCACTGCGCTTTCTCCTCGTAGTTATTTTTTGTTTATTCACGCTCGTTCCTCACGTTTCCTTTGCCGAGATTGATACTGGGAGGACGTCGCCCATGATGATGCGAATCACTCCACCGTACTTTAGTGTCGCACTTGCCCCCGGGGATACATGGGAGAGCTTGGTGAAATTTTCAAATGGTGGGGCATATCCACTAACCGTTAAGGTGTACGCACAAAATTTTCGCACAAATGGCGGATCAGGAATAGAGTTTTTTGAGCAGTCAAGCGAACTCACGACATTACCTTACGAACTTGCTGCTTGGGTAACTTTGCCCACTCGCGAGCTCGTCGTACCACCTGGCGCGACAATACAGATACCATTTCGTATTGTTGTCCCCAAGGAAGCTGAGCCGGGAGGTCACTATGCAGGCATTGTTGTCGATACCAGTATGGGTAGTGTCCCAGGTGGCATGGGGGTAAGTTCAGCTCTTAGCTCGCTACTACTTGTGCGAGTTTCCGGTGAGACCATTGAGTCCGGATTTATTCGCGACTTCAAAGCAGTGCAATTTATCACACAGTCACAATCCGAATCATTTATTCTTGAATTTAAGAATACTGGGAATGTGCACATCGAGCCCAAGGGTGAGGTCGAAATAATCAACATGTTTGGAAAAGTCAGGGGACAGATTACCCTCCAGTCAGGTAATTCATTTGGGCACATTCTTCCATTTTCAACTAAGCAGTTCACATTTCTATGGCAGGGGGAGACGAATTATCTGGACATTGGACTTTATCGTGCACGTGCAACTCTCTATTATGGAGATCAGGGTGAAAAAGTCGCATATCACAGTACCTATTTCCTTGTATTTCCATGGCTGCCGGCACTCTGCATAATCTCATTTCTCATTGTCTTTACTCGTTTTTTGCGCATAGGGGCAAAGCGCTATGTAAAAAGAGCAATGCAAATAGAGAGGGAGAGGACTAGGGATGATACAACAAGCGGGATACATGCCAAGACTCTTTCGGTAAGTATCCTTGAGCGTCCATTCATGATTGGCGTTCGCGAATTTCTTGCAATAGGAATTGGAAAGAAGAGAACCGTTATCCACGGACTTAAAATAGGAGAAAAAGCTACCTATGCCACCTTTTTTCGTACTTATCGTCCATTCTTTGTCTATATAGTAGTGTTTACCATCTGTTTCGCCTTGATCGGCTATTATTTCTACCAAGTATTTGCCTCCGAACGCGCATACCAGGTCTCTATAAAGCGTGGCGAGGTGGTGGAACTTGCCCCAGAAAGCAGAGAGGAATAAGGAGGAACGAAAAGGGGATAAAACAGTAGCATCCCTGGGAGAATTTCATGAGCGTGCTCTTGCCGTTACTGGAGAAACGTCGCTCAGGGTTGAGAGCTTATTATCTCACAATGTTTTCTGGGGAAAACGGAGCTAATCTCCACCATCCGGTAGAGCAGTTTGAGAAGAAAGGCAGTAGTATTACAACATGACATTTCATCAAAATGTGGACTGCCACTTGCGTTTGTAGCTACATCTTGCTAATATGTAGCTACATGAGCCAGATTGAGAAATTGATGAAGAAATTTGCGCTCTCACCGGTGTCCGTGCATTACCGAGATATTGAAAAGGTGCTTCAGTGGCTAGGGTTTGAAAAAATTCCGACAAAAAGCAGTCACGTGAAGTGGAAACATCATAAATTACAAAGTGATCTCATTATTCCGCTCCATGACCACGAATGCAAAAAATTTTACAAGGAACAAGTTTATAAGCAAATACGGGTATTAATTAAATCAAAAATCTCATGAAAACACATTCAAGCATCACCATGAAAAATAAAGTGTTTCCCTATACTTTACTTCGCACAAAAGCGGGCACAATCCGACTCACTGCAAAAGCTGCGCACATCGATCAGGAGTTTCTTCTCGAAGATCTGTCGGAGATTATACTCGACCTCCCAAACCTCATACTTGCGGAACAAGAATATGTGAAAAAACAGTCAGATGTTATTCGTTTTCGTGTGTCTACTACAGATAAGCAGCGCATCGAAAAAAAAGCACTCAAAAGCGGGTATTCATCTATTTCCGGTTACCTTCGTGAACTCGCACTTGGTTAGGGGCGTTTCATTGAAAATTTAATCTATTTTTGCTACCATTGGCGTATATGAAAAAAGGACAAGAACTACAGTTCAATGTGATGTTTCGCCCTGAACCGGAGGGTGGATTTACTGCAATTGTCCCCTCACTCCCTGGATGCATTTCTTATGGCAAGGATTTGATTGAGGCTAAAGAGTCTATTACTGACGCAATTGGTGGGTATATTGATTCGATCAAAAAACACAAGGGGATTGTTCCCCATGACGAGGGAAGTTTCCTGGGCTCTATCGCTTTTTCATCTGCGAAGACGCGACAGCATGCCTAAACTACCAAATATTGGATTCAGAAAATTGCTCAAAATTCTTGAACGAGAAGGGTTTGTTGTCGACCACATTACGGGTAGTCACTATATTTTATATCGTTCGTTTGATGGCGCTCGAGTCACAGTGCCAATCCGTCGAAAAGATTTTCCAAAGGGAACAATACACGCCATACTGAAGTCTGCCGGGTTAACTACCGAAGAGCTTTAGAAATCCACTCTTTTTTTGCGGAGAGGTTTTCATCTCGCAAGGCTCCTCGCAGATGAGTTTTGCGCGATCCAATACCCGAACGCCGCTCCTCGGGAGCGAAGTATTACTTTTTGAGGGGCTACGGAGCCGGGCAGGCGAGTCAGAGCAAAAATTCAGCAGAATTTTATGCGTACCCTCAAAAAGTAATGCTGAGCGGAGACTTATCCACAGGTTGGTAGCAATTTATCCACCCGTTCTTCACAGGTTGTTGTATAATATTAATTAGGTGCTAGCTCTAAAAGGCGAATACCATCCGGGTCTATCATCCCAATGAAGGCAAAGGAAACTGAGAATCAATTTTTCAACACATTTTATTTGTGTCCCACACACAGATAATGAGATGAATGATCGTCGAAAATCATTCATTATCTCACAAGCCATTATTCGTGCGATTATTTAAATACATATGAATGTAAGTTCTTTCAAAAAGATTTCACGAGCAAAGAAGCTCGGAGCTCTCCTCATTGGGACCACACTCGCCTGGTCACTCGGTCTGCCCCTCTATATGGGCACCGCTTCCGCTGCGAGCTTAACAAATATCAGGGACACCATAGTCGACTCTCATCCAGGAAACTCGACGAATCACGTGCTTGTGTACACTACAATCAATGCAATGGTTGGTAGTACTAATGGAACGACAACCATCCAGTTTGCGCCAGGAAATGCTGGTGGTGCGGCGAATGAGTTTCTGCTCACGAATTTTGCAACGAGCACGGACTTCGCCATTTCCGGTTCAGTAGCTGTGACCGAGGTAGCAAATGCACAAGCATGCGGAGCACCAGCATCAGAAGTCTATAATTCTTTTGTCAACAACGTTGCGGGAAGCAGAATCATTGGGTTCGCTGTCTGTCCAGGTGACACTGTGGCTGCTCAAACACTGACTGTCACACTTACTGGTGGCACTGGTCGTATAATAAATCCGTCCACCCCGAACTCCTACGTCGTTCGCGTTGCAGGCACACAAACGGATTCTGCAGACACCCGTATTGCAATTATCAGCAATGTGACCATGACCGCAAAGGTGGATACAACCTTCACCTTCACCATCAGCGGAACTGCAACCAGCACTTCTGCAAATGGTACTTCAACCACCTTTACGACAACAGCTACTGCTATTCCATTTAATACTGTTGCTCCAGGAGTCATCTATACTGGTGCCCAGTTCCTCAATGTCACCACAAATGCCACGAATGGATTTGGTGTGACGGTGGTACAAAACCAAAATTTACTCTCCAGTACAGGTGCGGACATTGACCTCTTTATTGATGGAGCAGCAACCGCAGCACCTACAGCTTGGCAAGCTCCCGCAAATACACTTGGCAGCCCAGACACCTACGGCCATTACGGCTTAACAAGTGAAGATAATACCTTACCTGCAGACACATTTGGGACAGGACTATATGTTGGTGACTTTGGTGCCGGTACGCCCCGTACTGTCTTCTACCACAGTGGACCATCAAATGGAATTGCACAGCACAGTGGATCAACAACAGTGGCTTACCAGTTGCAGATTGGGTCACTTCAAGAGGCTGCGAATGACTATAATAACACCCTCACTTACGTAGCCACTCCAATCTTCTAGGTCGCAATCCATTGTCGGGTGATTTCTTCGCTGTCTTCAATGTGTGGCCTGGCGGACGTACTCAAAGTACGCCCACACAGACACACACATCTAGCCATCTCGAACTCCCTCCGACACTGAATTGCTCCTTGGTGCTCCAGTATCATGTATGAATAATGGCTGTTTTGTCTCAGTGTGATGGGGTGTGTATAGAGCACAGACTCGTCATAATAAAATTGGAAATACCCCGGATGGTTATCCACACAAACACACCTCAAGTGAGGTGTGTTTGCTATTTGGATTCCCGCTTTGTGCATGTATAATGACATTTATATTTTAGATTATTGTTTAGCGTAAAAAAGCAAAAGATTACATGCGTAAAATTTTCTATTTGGGTGCCGTTGTCGCATCAATTCTTTTTGCAGTTTCGACGATGGTCGTGTTCCCACAAACCGCACTCGCGCAAAGTCGTGTTGGTGTTTCCGTTAGTCCTCCTATTGTTGAAGAAAATGTCACCCCAGGCTCTGTGCTTACGTATACGCTTAGACTCAAAAACGAAGGTGATCTAGAAGAATTACTTTATCCTAAGCTCTACGATGTATCAGGTATTTCACTTCGCGGAGAACCAGAGTTTGCCAAACAGGGCGAATCTACCCCACACATGCTCTCGGGGTGGATTACATTTGCTGAGAATGTCGTCGTGCTTTCTCCGCGGGGCGTAGGGACGCTCACGTTTACCGTGCGTGTTCCACAAAATGCGTCACCCGGTGCTCATGTGGGGTCCGTTGCACTCTCACGTGAGGCACCAGCAGAAAGGCAGGGGTCAGGCGTGGGATATGAAGTACGGTCAATTGTGTCACTCCGTGTTGCGGGAGATGTTGTTGAGAAAACAAAAATCAAAGATTTTTTTACCGATCAGATTTTCTTTTCAAGCGCAAAGGTGAAGTTTACGACCACCATCTTGAATGAGGGTAACGTGTTTGCTCGCCCCAAGGGTTTTATTGTTATTAAAAATATGCTGGGGGAAGTCACCGATACGCTTCCCGTGAATGATGGCATGGCAAGCGTCTTCCCGGGCTCTGAACGTGCGTTCACTGCTGACTGGCAGTCCGATAAATTTCAGATAGGGAAATTTAATGCAGAAATGACCCTTACGGTGGAGGGTGCAATGGGCTTTGAATCCCTACTTTCTTCTGTTGAGTTTTGGGTCGTGCCAACCAAAATCGTCCTTCCAACACTTGGAGGACTCCTGCTATTTCTGGTGATTTTCTACATTATCTTGCGCATCTATGTACGCACGCAGATCAGGCGCGCGACTGGAGGAAGAATGACCGCTCGTGCACGTGAAGCCACTTCGCTTTCCCGATTGTCGGTGGTGGTGATTGGGCTACTTATTTCAGTGATCCTTGGTTTGATTATTTTGCTATTTCTCCTAGGTTAGGCCGATCAATTATCGCTTTCTCCTCGCAGTGTGGGTATAATTAAAACTCATGAGTAGTGCTACCCATAAACCAAACACCGTAGCGATGCAGTATTTTGCCCTTATATTGGCGCTTGTGTTTGTTGGACAATTTTCGGGTTTTTTCACTTCATTTTCTGGCGTTGGCGCACATGTGGTAAATCAAATGGCATCAGTTACCGGCATGTCAGTTGGGGTTCCGCCGAACGAAATGAATTTACTTGCACAAGACCTTGAAAAAAGAGCAGGGGAGCTCACCGAGCGAGAAAAAGCAATCGACGCCAAGGAGCGTGATGTTCGTGCTATCGTGGCTGAGGAGAATGCGAAGCATGATAAATTTATGCTCAGTGTTATTTTGGGAGTCACCCTCATTTTGACAACACTTATTGTATTCAATTTTTATTTTGATCGGAGACGAAACGCCCGCGGGGAGAATGTTGCTGGGGTGGAGAGGAGTCCGCAAGAGTTACCGCCAAAAACCGGCAGTCATGCACACGAAGGCGAATTTACCACCAAACTATAAGAGCCTATCCTAATAACCCCACTTGCTTTGTTGTAAGGTGAAACACTTATGCCCCTGCGATTCGGTCAACATATATGAATATGCCTTCCTCATCGCTTTCCCCACGCCTCGCATCTGGGGTTATTAGGATAGGCTCTAAGGCGGCGAAGCGTGGATTTTTTCTTTCGCGTCAGTCTGTATTCGATAGGGCACATTCAATATATAATGAATACATGAGTGTGCTCAATGGAAAATTGTCTCTCCGCATTAGATTTTTCCTGCTTGCGTTTTTTTTAATTTGTGGGTTATTCGTAAGTACTACTACCGTAGAGGCATTTGGAGGACTCACCTTTGTGAGTGATACAATTTCCACCTCCGTTCCTTCGGGGACTACTACTGCACATACAATTCTCTTCACGCCGACTCTGGCTATTCCCGCTAGTGGCAAAATAGTAATAACTCCACAAGCATATGGTGGGACATTTACCGTACCTGCATTGCTCGATTTTACGGATATCGACCTTGCAACGGCCCCCATACTCGCAGGGCCATATACAGAGCGTACGCTGGCCGCCAGTCCCTCGGCCACTGATGATGGTATTTCCGTTGTTTCGGGAACCTCCGGTGCTATTACAATTACGCTTGGTTCAGGTGGCGCATCAGGGATTGCCTCAGGACTTGTCGTGCGCATAAAAATTGGAAGCGTAGCCATAGTTGGCGCAGTGGGAGATCAACACATTACTTCTCCGGGAGCACTGGGCTCACATCATATCCGCCTAGTAGCGAAGGATGCTGCTGATGTGCAGATTCAGTTTGGCTCGACCCTTGTGGTAATGGTCGCACCGGTCAACCTGGGTCGTGTTGATACTAGTGATGCCGTCCCACCCGTTCGCTCAAATGGACTCCCATCCGGACTATTGCCAGGGAGTACGCAGAACGTATTTTTATCATTGAATACGAACAAGATAGCTACGTGTCGATACGCCACGACAACAGGGATAGCGTTTTCCTCGATGCTCTCTTCTACCGTGTTTACGACCGCAAATTTAGAGACCCTGCACTTTCAAAGCATACCCGTCACTACGGGGACCGCATACAACATCTACGTAAGATGTCAGAAGTTTACCAACCCACCAAATCCTGATGATTACCTCATTGCCTTTCAAATTGGTGTTCCACCCGGAACCACCACCCCACCCGCACCACCACCTCCGCCGCCTACACCAAGCGGTCCATCCGGCACAGGTGGTGGTGGGCCGGCCGGAGGGCCATTCATCGGCACGGGTGAGGTGACTATTGAGGGGATGGCAGCACCTGGGAGCACACTCGTTATTTTAAAGGATGGCGTTATTGAACGTGAAGTGGTTGTGTCAGTGCTGGGAAATTTTTCTGAAAAATTTACGAACTTGTTACGTGGAACATATGCATGGGGTGCATATATGCGGGACCCAAACAAGCGAAATTCATCAACCTATACTTCAACAATTTACCTCATAGCACGGACAAACAACATGATAACGCCAGTGTACCTCTCTCCTACCATTGGAGTTCCAGCGTCGACCATACCACTTGGTGGGAAGATAGTGCTTTCGGGCTATGCCATAGCACTCACGCCTGTACAAGTGCTTATGAATAAACAAGGCAATGCACTAACGGGCAGTATTATTTCAGCGACAACAACTGCAAACGGAAATGGTTTTTGGTCACTTGAGCTTCCGAGCGACAATCTCACTAAGGGTACATATGAGATAAAAGCTGTTTCCGTTTTCGCTAATGGACGTGAGCGTAGTTTAATCAGCCCTATTATTTTTCTCGGACTTGGTGAAGACCCTAATCCTGACTTCGGTAACCGCAGTGACCTCAATAAAGATAGAAAGGTAAACCTCGTTGATTTTTCAATACTCCTTTTTAATTGGCAGGGAACTGATGCTATTGCCGATATCAATCAGGATGGGAAGGTGAATTTGACAGACTTCTCCATCATGCTCGCCAACTGGACCGGCTAGCGGTTTGGCAATTTGGGCGACCTGCTTTGTTGACTGCGGGAGCGAGTCCGGCGAACGTACAAGAGTACGTCCGCTCAGACATCGCTCCCTTGTCGCCTCGCACGTCATCCCAAGTTGCCAAACTGCGAAACTTTCAAATTTGGCGCACTTCAAATTTTTCATCCAGAACGAGTCGGGGAGCAGTATAGCTCATACAGCTCCTCCGACATCGCTCTGGCGAAAAAGCCGAATTGCATCCAAATTATGAAAGTTTTAAAACTGCATCCCAAATGAAAGTTTAGCAAAGCAGCCACTCCTGCGAGGGATGATACTTTATTGTGTAAATTTTCTCATCAAACTCAAACGTCATTCTTTTTAGCGAGGGGTTTGTGTATTCTGAAACCGCCTCGGAGGAGGAAAAGCATGGTTCCCGACTTCTGAGGCGGGATTTTCCTCTGAGAGAGAATGCAGTCGCCGGCTGGGGTGAGCCACGATTTGGGGCCCCATGCTGATGGGTGAGTGGCGCAAGATCCTTTGAGCTATTTTCTGAAATAGCCAAAGGGTGTACTGCGTCGGTACGACGACTGACATGAGTTTCAGAATACACAAACCCCGAGCGGTTCTCCACTTGTTGTGCACAGTTTGATTGCCAGACTTTGCTTAAACAGCGTATAATGTATGTAATCAACCGTGACCCAATTAAGTTTAAGCATTTTCTTGAAAGAATGTTTGACTGAGGGGGAGTTCTGCGTCAACTGTGGATGCATTAACAAACTAATTGCACATTTTATTTTATGAGTTCGTTCTTACAAAAACTGAAAGGAAAAGGAGTGGGCATTGCGGATGATCACTCTGTTTCACCCGCGAATCTCCCCGCCAAGTCTGAGGTCCCGTCTGGAGTTACCCAGCTACCAGTCGACGTGAAACAAGGAGACACTGAGATTACTATTTACGCACTGGTCCCCGGCACTGAAATCAAGGATCTTGATGTTTCAATCGAAGGCGACAATGACGTCATCACTATTCAAGGGTCGTCTCATCGTCCTGAGGATCTTATCACGGGTCCTCGCGAGGGCGCAGTTGCGATTACTCAAGGCGTAGCACATACTCCAGCCACTGAAGAGCATGACACATTTGCACTTGAGGAGTGTGTATGGGGTAAATTCTTTCGTCAGATTATTTTGCCACAAGAGGTCGATGCTACTGTTGCGCAGGCGAAAGTCAAAGACGGCGTACTCGTTCTCCATCTCCCACTCAAGGGACATGCGTCAACAAAGCTACGCATGCATGTTGAAAAAGTGGACTCAGCACCTTAATGGTGTTTGTGATTTATACTTTATCATGTTACGGATTCGCACACTTGTTTATTCGACACTAGCGGTCGCTTTGGCACTTGTGTTTTTTGGGCCTGCACAACTATCTGCACAGGTTGCCCCCACAGCGGGTACAGCCATCCTTTCCATTACCCCATCAGCAGGGACGATTGGCATCGGTAAGACATTAGTTGTTTCAGTTCTTGTAGAATCTGGAACGCCGTTTAATTCGTCTAGTGCAAAGCTAAATTTCGACAAACAATTATTATCCGTCCAGTCGGTCTCAAAGAGTAGTTCTGCGCTCTCGCTTTGGGCGGTTGAACCATCATTTTCAAATGATGCGGGAACTATTGATTTTGAAGGTGGAAATACGGCCGCACTTACGGGAAAGAAAACCATCCTTACCATTACGTTTAAGGGTCTGAAAGAGGGGCAAGCAAAAATTGGTTTTACTTCCGCAACAGTACTTGCGGCAGACGGAAAAGGCACAGATATAGCTGGAGCAAAAAACCCAGCGGAGCTTACCGTGTCCCTCTCGGCAGTCGAACCTCCACCGCCACCACCGGTGTCCATCCCTGATTCAGGACTCTTGGGTCCAAAACCTGAAGCACCGGACATCACCTCCACTACCCATCTTGATGAAAAGCTTTATTACAATACACCAAAGGCAAAATTTATTTGGGAATTACCACCAGATGTCACTGTGGTGCGTATTGCATTCGATACGAAACCTGAAACAGTGCCAACAACAAGTTATGATCCTGCAATTAATGAGAAGGAATACGACCAACTGGTTGATGGGCCTATGTACGTTCATTTACGATATAAAAACGATGGCGGTCTTGGTCCCACAACACATCGCAAGATACAAGTGGATCGTACTCCACCACCCCTTTTTACGCTTGATATTTTAGTTCCGGCGTCGACAACTGATGCACTGTTGAAATTTGCTGCTACCGACACTCCGTCGGGCATTAGTCACTATGAGCTCGTGGTGGATGGGGGTAATGCAATAAAAATTGCACTATCGGATATCAAGAACGATGAATATGTACTTGGGGGGCAGGCACCGGGAGAACACAACATCACCGTGAAGGCGTTTGATCGAGCTGGTAATTACACACCAATAGATGGAAAATTTTCAATTGAGGGAGAAACCCCGGAGGAGATCGCGGCGCGTGCAGCAAAGGCTGCTGATGATGAACCAAAACCCACTGATTGGGGATTGATTGCAAATATTTTTCAAGTCGCTTTTATTGCATTTCTCATCGGCTATCTGTGGTATGAACGCAAGTCATTCCGCAGAGAAAAATATGTCGCCAAAAAGGAGGCGGATGAACTGCGCGACAATTTAGGAAATATATTTGCGGCACTCCGTGAGGAGGTAGGGGAGCAAGTCGGTAGCATCTTTGAGAAACCCAATCCTTCTGCAAGAGACCGGGAAGTCATGACGCACATTAACGAGGCTATTGATCTTTCGGAGGAGCTTATTTCCAAGGAAGCTGAAGACGTCCGCAAGCTCCTGATGTAGGTCCCCTCGGACCCGCTTCCCCTAAAAGGCACGTGGTCGTTAACTTTTCCGCATTCCCATCCAGGACTTCTACCCAAACAATTATCTTAACCTATGCGGTCGCATAGGTTAAGATAATTGTGTATACTCACCAATATGAAAAAGGTTGAGAGTGAGGCGCAAAAAGTTCGACGGAGAACTAATATTCAAAAGGTTGTATTGCGCACTGTGGGAACAGCCGGATTGCTCAGTGTTGCACTTTTGGCACCGAACGCGCTTCAGGTGCTTCGAATGCTTGATGGGGGAAAGGGTCGACGACTTAACCCAAAGTACCTCATCGGCAACGCATTTGAAAAACTCCTCGCAAGAAACTTGCTTGAGTTTGTGAACAAGAAGAATGGAAGATTTGTTCGCTTGACAGAGCGTGGCAAGGAGAAGCTGGGTAGCATGATCGCATGCTCGCCCGATTCCCGCTCTCCCAAGCGCTGGGACAAGCGCTGGCGGGTGGTCATATATGATATTAGTGAGAAAAGAAAGGTAACACGAAACCGACTTCAGCGTACTCTCCTCACTTTTGGTTTTCGAAAACTGCAGAATAGTGTGTGGGTTTATCCTCACGATTGTGAGGATCTCATCATTATGCTCAAGGCGGATTTTGAGATCGGATCTGAGGTACTCTATATGGTCGTAGAAAAAATCGAGAACGATGAGTCACTCAAGAAGTATTTCGAGCTCCGCTGAGCATTGGTCAAATCTTCTGCACCAACCATTCGCTACTTCCGAGTTGGAATGCAGCACATTATCTTAATCTATGCGGTCGCACAGGTTAAGATAATGTGCTTTTGATAGTTTGTGTCACATGTGGGCAGTCTGTGTGCAGTCACTGATTTGAAATTTACACGCAAGGAGTTTGCAAAAAAAATGCCGCCCACGATGGGCGGCAGCCGTACTTGCAGGCTCTGCTTCAGTAGAAGCCGAGCTGTGATGTGTCCACCACCTCCACTTCATTTTCAGTTTTCGCAATCAAGGACTCGGTGCGGCGAATGAGGATGGCGTTGAACGTCACGTCTCTCCATTTGACGTCTATCCCAATCGCCTGTATCACCCCGATGACTTTTTGCTCGCAGTGGCTGAACCAGACTTGGTCACCGAGCTTGAGGTTGCCCACGGATTCGGCGAGCCGCATTTTGGAGCAGTCGAACGGGTAGCCGAGAAGACTGGAAAGTCGCGCACCGTTTGGAACAGCATTTGGAACAGGCACAATGTCTCCTTGAATAGGGTTTGAATGAGGAACGTGTAAAGTATATCATAATACATTTGAACTGTCAAATGTATTATGGAATATTTTCTGAGTGAAAAAAGACCTGTGGAGAACTTTTATTGCAGAGAAAAAACATTGTCGTTGAGCCACCGTATGAGGTTTTTTATTGGTTAAAAAAGTGAGTCTATTTGCATATTTTTTGTTAAAATAAATGGTATAACCTAACCTTTTGGAGGCGGGGTATTTGTTTTATGCACGAACTTTTTTACCGATGGAAAACGACATACTCAAGGCTGTTTTCTTTGCAGAAAAATATAAAAAAGCCACTGCCTGCATTGCTGAAAACAGTTTTTGGCATCGTCGCTTGTGTAACCTCCATATGGTTCTTTTCGGAGTTCGTATTAGCAGGGCGGGTAGCCAATGTATATATATTTCCGAGTGCTGTTTCGTCGGAAGGTTTTGAGTCGGCGGAACTTTCCCTTGGTCAGGATCTTTCTGCTGACGCTGAGCTCGTTGATTTTAATCGGGAAAATTCTGCATATGTGTATTACGGAACAGGAGGCGTTGATTCGTTCGAAGCGGAGACCCCTGTTTCTCCCGCGGTAGGAAGTGACGTCGAAGCGAGCTCAAGTGGAGATGATACAGAGTCTACTTTACCGTTACAGTCATCTGAGGGTACGATGCCTGAAATTGTTTCACCAGAATTTGTATTTCCTAATATCCTCGTTCCTGGACTTCCTAGTACAGTTCCCGGAAATCTTCCTGACGGTCTATTGAGTCCCACCGAAGTCGCTCCTGAAAGTCCACCACCTCCAATTCCAAGTGGAGAGGAAGCGACCCCCTCTCCCAGTTCCCCGTCGAGTGCTGTTTCGCGGTTGATTAATCTTGCCAAAATTTATTTTTCTCCCAAGCACGCGCTCGCACTTCTCGCTCCAGTTACTTTTTCACATTCTCTAGCACAACTTGATTCTCCCACTGCAACGACATCGGATTTACCATCCGACTCTAGTGGAATCGAAGAGGTATTTTCAGGGACATTACCTGACGAAGTGGAAGCAACATCATCCGAATATGTTGCCCCAGTAGCTACACTTACGCCAACAACAGAAAGCTCCGATCCCTACTCTGTTGCGCTCTGTACGACACTTGGCAAAGCGTGCCACATTCTCGAATATTCAGGATTTGGTTTGGGTAGTGCCATGAGCGACAAAACTTTTGTGGGTGCAAATCTGGAAATTTCTCTCGCGGGCCGAGGTGCGTTTTCAGGAACGAAGTATGACCGCGTCCTGGTGCGTGCTTTTCACGCGGGACGTTGGGAATTTCTTGGTGAGACTGTTGTTCGAGGAGACTTGTCCAATGGGAAGCGCAGTGGGTACATCTCTCTACCAGTCCCCGCATTTCTCAATTGGGAAGACCTTGCTGATCTCAAAATTGCCATTGAGTATGATCGTGAGAGCGAAGTAGATGCGTCCATTTACGTAGATGGTATATGGGTCAACGCTCGTTACTCGAGCGACGCTAGGGACAATGCAACCCCTGAAGAAGTGGCGCTTACGGCAGTCAATCTGCGCAGTTCACTTTTTGCACGAGATGCTGAAGCGAGGCGAGAAAGAAGAGATGTACTCGCACTACCTGAAGGTGGGACCATGTCCTTCACCAATGTCGACACACACAAAGATGCAAAGCTTATTATTAAGACTGATCGCGATGTGTACGCCGCCCTTGGGAAATCACGTGTATATTTTAATGTAACCAATGAGCATGACACTCCGGAGGAGGTGCGACTGCAATTTCATTTCCCGGAGCAACATGCCGGTGTCACCTCACTTGCTCGATTCATGCATAATGTTCCCCACAATGTTGGCGAGCCGATTATTGACGACATTGGATATTTTTGCGATGCCGGTTGGGAAAAGAATGAGGACGAAGAAATGTATCGCTGTGCCCTGGGCGGGGAGATGCGCGCATGTGATCGCTTGAATACAGATAAGACAAATTGTATTACAGAGAATACGCAGGTAGGAAAAACACTCGGCGTTTCCTACCGGCCCATGTGGCAGGGAGTGACGCTCACGGGTGGTTCTATCGCTAGTGAAAGTGGAGTGTTTGCAAATGCACTCCGTGGGTTACTCAGTGAGCTCCCTGATGATGCCATACTCTCAACACTCATACCCGTTGCCCATACCGGTGAGTCAGTGCTCATGCTTCCGGGTCAAACAATGTACTTCCGTATGGATATCGAAGTGCCCCTCAATGGACGAGGTGACTTTTCCGTTGAAGCAGTAACTCCAAACGGTGCGTACGGTCTTGTGCGTTCTGGTTGGGGGGGTTCTTGGAATCATAAATTCCCTGTTGCGATTGATACCTCTCGTGAGGGGCCCGACGAAGAAATAGCAGTACCTATTTCACTCGAGAATGCCCCAGATGAATTTTGGAAGTATGTCCAAGAGGGAGGGGAGGATGTCCGCGTTGTTGACAGTAATGAAACAATCGAACTCCCATTTACACTTTCGTCGTGGAACAAGGAGCTCCACCAGGGCCTCCTGTATACACAATTTAAAAGTGCTGATCCTGGCACAACGACAATAGTGTATGTTTACTTTGGTGATCAGGGAGCACAGTCTCGCTCTCAAGTGTATGCCCCATATCGCTCAAGCGAACTCACGGAGCGTGGACTAATCTTTGGTGGGAGCCAGACGGACATGACTCTCCATGTTATTGCGATGGATGAGGCAACGCGTGTGCGCATGGGAAGTGATGTGGAGCACGTTCTCAAAAAAGGTGAAAGTATGCTTTTTCAAAACGTATTACCAGGAGCAGTACTCTACGCTGACGGACCGGTGACTGCCGTGGTTGATACACTTGCAACAGGTGCCGAGTATGTGCCGATGGGATACGCGGGGGGAGAATTTGTGATGCCGGAATTGCCTACAAAAAACACACTGCAACTTGAAGAAGATGAACTTGCGGTCGGGGTCCCCGTAGATGAAGAGGTACATGCGACGCTTCAATTTTCTGGTTCATCAGGTGGAGTTGAAAATCTCGATCCAATTTTTGGTTCGATTGTAAGACGCCCAATACTCCTTTCGGAGAGCGTACCGCTTACCACGGACGTAGATGTGGTTGCAACAATCGCACGTGGGTCGTCTCTCTTACCTGCACCACTTTACCCGGCTGGCATGAGTGACTTGTATGGATTTGCGCTCACCGCCACGCGAGTTGCTATTGGTCGTGATGGTTCAAATTTTACCGCAATCTGCGGAAGCGGTGCACGAAGTGCAGTGGACGGTCGAAGACAAGGTGTAACGACGCCACTTAACCATTGTGTAAGTGGTGTGCCGGCACTTGCTGACCCTGTGCGACTCCTTGATTTTTCACGCCCACTTTCCGCGTACAGCTATAGCGCTAATAATCAAATTGCATTTCTTCCAAAACATGAGTTCTCGAGTATGTATGTTTCGCCCCAAGAAAGTCTCGGTGTACTTTTGCTCTGTGCACCAGCAGATGGTGAAATGGATATAGGAGTATATGACCCAGAGGGTGGAATCATTGCTTCCTCGACATGTGCTGGATATGGCGCAAGGCCCGGCAAAGCATACATTACCGCACCCCAAAGACTTGAAGGTAGCATGGAACTACTTCCTTCAGGATATGTCGTGAAGTCTTCCGGGTCTCGTCCAGCACCCTTTCTTGCATTTTCAGTAGAACAAAGTGTAGCAGATTTGCAGGGTGAAGCACTGCGCGTCCGTGCACTTATTTCTCCCGCACTAGCGAGGGGGTACGGCGGTGTAGTTCGGAGTGTAATCATTGGCCCAACTGAATTTGTGATTCCTGGGGAGCATCGCAGACTTGACATCAGGGAAGATGGTAAGGAGAAGGAACACGTGGACACACTCCTCACTCTTGATCGTGAGTTTTCTATTCACGATGTACCGAAATTTCGTTTTGCATACAAACGACAGTCCAATTCACTACTCCAGAATGTTCGTGATTTACTTGGTGACAAACCATTTGAAGTAAAGAAGGTTACACTCAAGCATCCGCTTTTTGGTGACACCCCAATTGTCTACTCCGTAGCCTATGGCGAAAACAATGAGTGGTCACTTACGCTTGACCCTAAGCAGAACGGACAGAGTGAAGGAGCAATTCGTCCCGGGAAATACATGCTCCATATCGAAATCGAAGAGGGAGGCCAGACCTATATCGATGAATTTGATTTTTTCTGGGGAGTACTCGCCATAAATTATACAAAAAGTATTTATACTCCAGGTGAGCAGGTGGACATTGCCATTGGGGCACTCTCGAACAACGGAAATACCATCTGTGATGCACATTTGAAGTTATGGATTACTGATACCAATGGAATCGAATCAGAAACTCAAATCAATCAGTCTGGAAAGTGTGATGGAAATAATGTTGTTGCTGTTCCGGATTACAATGCAACATACCAGCTCCCAGAGTTTGCAACAGGCACATACAAAGTGCGCCTTGTACGTTTTGACAGTGAAGAAAACATTGCAACTGAAGTAAGCGACCACATCGAAGTACGTGCTAGTGTGCCGTATGTCGTTGAGCGTTATGGACCCACGCGCATATATCCTCTCGCTCATTACCCTATGAAAATTCGGATACGCGCCAATGAAGCATTCGAGGGAGACGTCGTTGAACGTATTCCTGGGGACTTTGTTGTTATCGATCGTGGAAATGCAAATCTTGAGTGGGGGGACGATGCACATTCATATATCACTGCAACTTGGCCGATAAAATTAGCAGCCGGGGGATTTATTGATCTTGAATATACATTTGACGCAGGTGACCGATCACCGTATTTGTATCTTTTAGGACCAGTCGTGATGCAGGGTATCGGGGGTGAAGTAAAAAACTTTAGCGAAGCAAGAGAGTGGCAGATAGCATCAGATGCTGTGGGAAAGATGCTCCTTTTTTTGGAAAATAGTATTCCCGTGCCGGCAGGTTGGACGTGTATGTCATGTGTATCCAGCGATATGTTCTTTGAGCGACTCGCAATGGGGTCTTCAACATATGGTGGGCTTGGTGGAACCGCCACACATACTCCAACTGCAGTTGCAGTGGTGGACATCACTACATCTACGGGTGTTGGGCCAAATACAACAAACAATACTACAAATGCTCCACTTGCGCATACGCACACACTCACTCCGCAAATTTCGGGAGTCTCAAATTTTCCTGCATACAAAGACCTTCGAGTCATACAGTCAAATAGTGCAGGTGACCCGGGCACTATACCCGCGGGAGCAATCGGCGTGTTTGAAGTAGCATCGAGCTCGCTCCCCACTGGTTGGTTTCGGTATGCTCCGCTTGATGGGCTGTATGCGCGCGGCGCATCGTCGACTGCATCGGGTGGAGTAAATACACATACACACACAGCGACGGGTACACTTGCGGCTCCCGTGCAGTCGGGACTTCGCGCACAAGCAGTTGTACTCAATGGTTCGGCGGATTTGCCACACACACACACACTTTCATCAACATCAACAAATAGTGTTAACCATGAACCACCTTACGTTGAAGTCCTGTTTGCAAAATTAAACACTGCCTCGGCTACTCCCAACTATCTCGTTACCATGTGGGACAACACCCCGCCGGATGGATGGGTTACGATGTCAAATCCTGGAGAGGTTTTTGGTGGGAAATTTTTGAAAGCATCTACAACTTATGCCACGACAGGGGGTTCGACTTCTCACGCACACGCAAATATTAACAGTGCTACGACATCTCAGACGACAACATTTGGTTCGTACAATCTTAGTGCAAGTAACGCGCAAGCACCCGCCGCACACATTCATGTTGTGAATATTTCTAGTTTCACTGACGACAATCATTTACCTAAACATGTAGAAGTTATTTTTGCCAAACGACTAAGCGGGATATCGGTCTTGACGCAAGACTCTTACCGATTTTATGCGAATACTAACGCTATTACCCCAACCGATCCGTGGCCAGTGGGTGGGTCTGATCTCGCTGAGAATGCTCCCATTAACGCGGCGCTTGAGGCACCAATACCCACAAATGTTGTGCGGTTGCGCATGAATGTTTTTGTGACCAATGCTACGTCAACGGTGAGTACAGAGGCATACAAGCTCCAATATGTTGCGGGAAGTGATTGTGTAAATGCGCTTAACTGGTCAGACGTGGGCGCTATGGGTTCTGGTGCAATCTGGCGAGGGTACAACAATACAAGCGTTGCACACAATGCGACGCTGCCGTCACTCTTGCTTTCTTCCTCAACTGTTGCAGAGGCATATGTGGAGGAAAATCCTTCAATTGCAACCCCCACACAAGTTCCCGTTAGGGGCGTTGGTGAATGGGATTGGGTGGTGAATCATAATGCCGCGGTAGGAAATACGACATATTGTTTCCGCATGGTGAAGTCTGATGGCACACCACTCGACTTATACTCTAATTATCCAACGATACTCACTAATGCACCCCCCCAACAAGCCCTCCTTCGGTCGCCATTTAATTTTGAAAAAGTAGGCACGACGACACCCGGATTTCAGTTCTATGCATCTGACCCTGAGACCAACGATCTTGATTATCAGATTCAAGTTGCACTCTCTGCAACGTTTACTTCTCCGGCAATCGATGCTGATTCTGTCGCAAATCCCGAGTTATTTGAAAATGTTCCAAATCCTGCAAACAAAGCGCCATTTACATCGGGAGAAACTATTCAATTTCGTCCAGTGGTTGCACTTACCAATGGGAGTACCTACTGGTGGCGAGTGCGTGCAAAAGATTCAAACGCGTCGAATGAATGGGGTGCCTGGTCTGCAACAAGTAGCATAACCATCGATTCTGCGATTGTTGTCTCAACATGGTTTCAGACGTCGAGAGATCAATTTGCATTAAATACTCTTCTTGGTGTGACGACGACGGCTGATACGAGCCCACAAGAAGCGTCATCGTATCA
>JAYSSO010000098.1:0-1250 GCA_043720495.1 Candidatus Lloydbacteria bacterium
CCTCCGTACGGAGGTGCGACCTCCGAATTTGTGCGAAAAAGAAACACCCCGCGCAATGCGGGGCGTTTTGGTTGAGCTCAACTCTTTAAGAAATTTGGAACTTGAACGAAGTCATCCTCTGGGCACATAGCAAGAGCCAAACGTAAGTTTGGATCAGCGTGAGCTTTCTGATAAAACTCTTGAAGATCCACCATAGAAAAACCTGGCATTTTGACAGTCGAAGGGTCCGGGATACGAATCTGCCTGAAGAAGATTTTGAGGTCGAGTTGAGCTCCAAACAGTGAGTGAGCTTGGGACATGGTTTCTCCGAAAAGGAGGTGCTGACTAATTACAAATTTTGCATATTTAAATATAAAAGTCAATTTTTCCTCTAAAAGCATCTCAGCAGAGCCACGAAATAGCACCTTGGGGTGCGAGGGATTATCTATATTGCGGGATTTTCACAAAGGAGATTAATAAACCAATGGAATACTGCATCAATTTGATTTTATTCATGGGAAAAGATAGTATTTACACATGGAAAGGAAAATAAAAAAAGGAGTAGACGACCACACCCTTGCCGTGAAAGAAATTAAGCGTCACATGAGCGCACTAGGCGAGGAATATCAAGGAAGACTTGACGGTGTTATTGAGCAGTTTGGGGGAATGAATAAAAGATTTGATGCACTTGATAAAAGATTCGACGGTGTTGATAAAAAACTCGATTCACACGCCGAAATGATCGCAAAAATGATGGTACAACTTCAAGAAATACAGTCCGACATGAAACAAAAAGTAGATCTTCAGCAATTTGCCCGACTCGAAAAGCGCGTCGTCCTCCTTGAGGCAAAATCCCACCGATAAGCGGTGTGTCCAAAAACCATAAATAAGTAACGCCCCGCACAATGCGGGGCGTTTTGCTGGTATTGGATTCAGCTCGGCATGACAAAATGCGAAAATGAAATGAGTTTTTCGCCCCTGTCCATGTCGATGTTTGCGTCGATCATGATTTGAGTGACCTCCTTTATGTAGCGGTCTCCTGCCGCGACATCTGTTTCATTCATTCGCGCTTTTATCGTGTAGGGGCAGTATCTGAGCTTGCCTTGAGATTTTTTGAGGACAATCAGGGTTACGATGAGCTTCATTTTGCTTTCCTTGGTGGGTTGGGAGACGATGCTTCTCCCCACCTTTAAATACGAAGGTATTGGTATTCTGTATCTATGGCGAAAAAAATGGGAAACAAAAAGAAGCACCTCAGTTATGAGGAGCGC
>JAYSSO010000099.1:0-3040 GCA_043720495.1 Candidatus Lloydbacteria bacterium
GAAGCGCTCCTCATAACTGAGGTGCTTCTTTTTGTTTCCCATTTTTTTCGCCATAGATACAGAATACCAATACCTTCGTATTTAAAGGTGGGGAGAAGCTTGATATTACTTGCGATTGGTCATAGCGAAAAGTTTCCTCACTATCCTGATATTCATGATAGTAGGCTATTTTTCGCTATGACCACCTCGGTCATGGTTCCTCCTCGGATGAGAGGACTCTGTGAGCAACGGAGTTTTTACAAAGGAAACATGTCATGAGCAATGACAATGCAATCATCCGCGCGTTCAAGCTGTGGGCGAAGATTTCGATGATGATCGTCGACGGCAAACGTGATGCAACAACTGTGGCTGACGCGCTTCAGGTCATTTTGAACCAACCGATCCGTTCGTGGCGCGAGGAAGATGGCGTCATCTACTTCTCGGTCGTGAGCGACGGAACGACCGGCGAGGATTGGATCAAGCGTCTGGAAGGCAATGGTTTCCGCGTCTCAAAGTACGCCAAAGTGGTGTTGCGTTCGCCCTTCTTCATGCCGACGAGTCGTGTAACGACCGAAGTCGCCGTTCTCCCGGGCCGTCTCTTCGAGGATAACGACCGGATTACGAGGAAGATTCGTGCTGAGGCCGACAAGCGCAAGTTCGGCAAGCCCGAACCGGAACTGGCCTGCCTCATCCGTGAGAAGTTCACGGATCGTGAGATTGAAGCGATGGGCCTGTGGTACATCGTTGTCATGCACGAGCCCATCAACGACTCTAACGGCGTTCCGAACGTGCTGGACGCGAACCGTTACGACGATCGTCGCGTGCTCAGCGCGTGCCACAGCAGGCCTGACGACGGGTGTCATCGTGACGACGGGTTCGCGTTCGTCGTGTCGCAAGTCAGTTCGGAACCTTAAGACCAACGGGTTAGCACTTAGCCCTTTGGATTTTTAGACCCTCGCTCCGCGTATGTACGTAAGTACTGCGCGGGGCATTTTGTTTTGTGAGCGTGCCTGCCCCAATTCTAAACAGTATATTTACCGTTCACAAAGATGACTTCGCCGTCAGCGACTGCACGGTCGACAACGGGGAAAAGGTCGACGTGAAAGCGGGCTTTGTGCGTTACGATGCCTTCTTTTTTGTACACACTGTGTTTTTCACCCATTGAGAGATGCATGCCAAGGATGCGTTCAAATGCGGTAATGTCATTTACGTAACGCTCTTTTGTTATGGCGCGATTGAGGCCAAAACCGATCTCACGGATGAGTGGGCGCTCGTTTTCTTTAATTGCCGCTACAACATTCACAAAATCTGTGGGTGCATTCTCGCTCCACCCACTCACTACACCTGCCTCCACGTCGACGCGAAATGGCTCATGCATCGCGACACTGAAGTCCGGCCCCGCAAAGGCATAGACCATAAAGGAACCATTCATTTTTGAAAAATCTTGCGCCTCAGTAAATACTTCGCCGATAGGGAACGTTCCGCCAATATTTTCCATCCCTGTATAGTCCCCAAGGTTTGGTTTTGGCGACTCTAGTCCACCCGTCACGGTGAGCACGGCTCCGCCCGCTTCGATGTGCAGTTCGTTCGTGCTTGCGAGTTTTGATTGTAGTTTTCGACCAACTTCGCGATACCATGTTGGGTCATATGCCAGCGCATTGATATACACGTCCCATGTGTCTTCGTGGTTTCGATAGAGATGTGTGTGTTCGATGACTTTGAGCTTTTGCTTAAAGAGGTGCAGTCGAATACGAAAGTCATCTAGTCGGAAGCTTGAAGTTTGAATAAGTACCACGAGGTCGCGTGGCTTGAGTGCATCAAAGAGCGCAATTGCCTCATCTTTTGAAACCGTCGCAAAGTCTACAAACTTTGCATGGGGGAGTACACTACGATACGCCTCCGTCAGAATGTTAGTGAGACCGTTTTCGGTGTCATAAATGACGAGCGCTTGCTCTCCGCTACTTAATCTGTGTTTAAGTGCGATATTGACGATATCGTGGACATTACGTATCGCGGGTGTAAGCAGTGGATGTTCCATGCATAGAGACTACCATATTCATGAGACAGGCTATAGCCCACCAAACTGATGCGTGACGAACAAATGTTCATGCGCTATGATAGGGGCATATTGCGTGAGGGAATGAAGTATTTCGATTATTATATTTAGCATTATATTTATGAACGAAGAAAAAAAGCAACACGACAATCATGATAGTCATGATGATCATAATAGCCATGAAGGACACGAGTCGAGCGTAGCGAAGGAAGTCCACACTAAGAAATCAGATGTCATTAAAATAAACAAGCGGACCGCAACTATACTCGCGGGAATTGTTCTTCTCGGTGGATTGGTGTATGCCGGCATGTATTGTTTGGTTGCTGCAACGGTAAACGGCATTCCGATCACTCGCTATGCGGTCATGCACGGACTGGAGCGTGCCAATGGAAAAGTTTTCCTTGAGTCTCTTATCTCTGAGCAACTCATCAACAACGCTGCACGCGCGATGGGTGTTGCAGTCAGCGATGCGGACATTGCACTTGAGCTCACCAAAATTGAGGCAGGACTCGCCGCGCAGGGAGCCAACATGGATGAACTGCTCGCCGCGCAGGGGATGACTCGTGATGCACTCAAGAAGCAAATGGTTATCCGGAAGAAAGTCGAGCTTCTCCTTGCCGACAAAGTTACCGTTACTGAAGCAGAAGTCGATAAGTACATCACTGATTCCAAAATTGTGGTTGAGGCAGGAAAAGAGCAGGAGACACGTACTGCCATTATGGAGCAGTTGAAGGGTCAAAAGCTTCAAAAGGAAGCGGGAAGTTTTGTAGAGGGCCTCCGCACATCCGCAAACGTTCGCTACTTTGGATTCTACGAAAAAACGAAAGCCGCGGCAGTTGCACCTGGCGTAGCACAGTAGTGTACCCAGCATGAATAAAATAGGACCTACGCAAATGGATGAAATTCGAGACGTGGGGAAAGCGATGAGGAAGGCATATTCTTATATGTTGACCGAATCGCAGGGGCCCCACAACAAAGCAGGTGGGGTTATTAGGATAGGCTCTT
>JAYSSO010000100.1:0-7788 GCA_043720495.1 Candidatus Lloydbacteria bacterium
TTTTTCGTTGCGGAAGCGGATAGCGTCGATGACTGTGTTTTTCCCTTCGAAATGAAAAATCGCACGAAACTTACCCTTTCGTACTCGAAAAAAATCACCCCCCGCCAACTTGAGGATGTTCATGTTTTTGCGCAACCCTGGGTCTTGTAAATCATCAGTGAGTTTGTTGAGCGCAATACGATCATCTCTCGAAATTTTTTGCAGAAGTTTTTCTGTCGAATCCATATTACTTCTTGTTGAGTTTCCTCAGTATTCTCGAAAATTCCTTTGCAGGAATTCCTTTTCCGCCGTTGTCGCGGACTGCGTCAAAAATAGTGACCCACTGCTCGTCTTCGTCGTCGAGAGTGCGAAGTGGTGAGATCTCGAGTGTGTCGCCTTTTGCACGCACTACGATAGTGCTCGTGCCCATCTTGCGGCGCCATGCGATAGGGAGTGTGATCTGCCCCTTGCTGGTAATACGTTGGATTTTTTCTGTAATTGCCATATTCCTTATTTATGATCGACTTCTCAAAAATTCTATTTTGGAGAAGTCGAGTTGTGTTTTGTGTCCGCGGCGCGGACACACTGATAAAAAAGAAAACCTGGTGCCTCACGACTTTGTAGGGCTTTTCTTATATTATTACTTCCTTACTTTCTTGTCAACGCTCTTTCCACCGCCCTTCCACACACGCGACGGGGCTATTTCTTTCCCAAATCGAATTCGCGGAATAGAAAATCGACCAGAGTTTCCCCGGCCGATGACAAGCATTCACAGTAGTACAAAGACGGACTTAGTACCCTACAAATATTTGACAAAATGCCATCTTTCTGTCTAATGAGTAAGGCAATATCAGTTCTTCTCATCAAACGGAGACAAACCATGTTCACCAAATTTCACTTGTCCTTGATTCGCATCTTGCGTTACACCGGACTCGCAATCGTCACCTCGCTTTCTGTAGGAGCACTCGCATCCCCAATCACTCCCGCCGAGGTCGAGCAATTCTTTGTGCGCTACATGGCAAACGGCAGAAGCAATGTTGAGATGCAGTACAGCCTTATGGAATCCGACGCATCGGCGAGTGGCGAACACAATGATGACCACGTGCACATGAGCACCATTTCGCTCTACGAAGTTCCTGCGCAGATGAAGCTCGAGACCGAATTCCTGAAGGAGCTCGCAAAGCGTTGGGTCTTCATCCACGAGTCGGAACATGCACTCATTCTCCCCTACCTCAACCCAAGAGAGCCTGCGGCTGACGCACACATCAGTGTGTGGATGCAGTTCCGCCTTATTCAGCAGACCAACGAAAATGCGGCTGATGCGCGGGCAATTGCGCGCATCTGGAAGAAAGACGGGAGCGAAGATGCCCGCGCACTCGCAGAAGCAATCATACAATTTCGAGACGGTGACGGGCCTGCGCATCAGACCCAATGTGCCATCAAGGAGACAATCGCGACACTAAGTGAACACCCTGAGCGCGTCGCGACTGACGTGGGCGAATTTCGATTCGTGCTCGACACCGCGAAGCGGTGCGCAGTCGAGACCGCGGGTCGGCTTCTTGCAAACAATGTCGGTGAAGAGCGTGCCAAGACAATTATGGAGTTGCCTGGCGTTCAGGAGACGATCGCGAACATGCACACCGCACTCGACCGCGTAGCAACTGACTACGTATCGGGACGCTTCGTAAATGATTCGGCAACCATTCGCTTCGCTAAGGAGCCCGCCAAGTCAACACCCCGTGACTATCACTTCTACGTGAGTAAGGACAACGTAATCACACGGGACACCGTACTTGGGGGCGAAGGTGCACGAGGGAAGGTTGAGCTCATGGAAGCAATGAGTGCACCTGGCACTCCCGAACGATTCTTCGCAATTGAAGGAGTGAAGAAAATCGGCAACATTACTCGCGACAAGCTGAACGACACGGAAATTGTCTTCACGCGGTTCGTGAACACATTTGCCGGTACATCTGCCCCACGTCGTGCCCGCGCGTTCGGAATCATCGCTGACGTCATCGTCACCATAGATCGACGCCAGCCGCTCGGAGCGCTGTATACCGAAGTAAACAGACGGCTCATGTTTGAACTCGGATATCCCAATCAGTAATGTGCGTACGCACAACTACACAACCGCCCCAATCCGGGGCGGTTTTTTATCCAGTTACGTTTTTGCGTACCATGCGCTGTTCGCGGATTATGCCACCTGAGGGCATACGAAATTGTTCTTCCGTAAAGGTCTCCCCCGTCGCAACGAAACCCAACCCTTCGTAAAATTTGATCGCTTGAGAGTTGTAGACGGCGGTATCTATTTGCGTATCTTTGTCATTGCCCCACCACGCGAGAGCCTCCGCAAAGAGTGACTTTCCTACTCCCTGACCTTGGTACTCCGGTAAAATGTAAAGCGTACGCATCTCATTTCGATCTTCTCCCCTTTTGAGTTTGCTCGTACCCACAATTGCGCCATCTGCTATCGCCACGAGTACGCGCTCATGCGCCGGAATGTTTCTGATGGCATTCTCCCCGCTCCTGATACTCTCTTCACTAAAAGAATGCTTATACCTGTCCTCAATGTCAGATTTCAAAATACCGTGCGCGTCGTTTGGGTATGTTGCGAGCCAGGTCTTGTAGTACACATCGCGTATCGCACGAACGTCGTCTGGGGTGGCATCCCTTATGATGATTTCCATGTGCTTATATCATAACAAAAATCGAAAAAATGGAGAAGTAAAAAACCGCAAGCAGTACTGCTTGAGGTCTGGTTTTGGACTAGGGTGCAAAGTTGGGTGCACCTGTTACGATGGCGATACCCTTCGAGGTGCCAATACGCGTTGCTCCGGCATGAATCATGGCCAGTGCTTCCTCGTATGTCGAGATGCCACCAGATGCCTTCACGCCCATATTTGGACCGACTGTTTGTCGCATGAGCGTAATGTCCGCAACTGATGCTCTTCGAGTATAGAATCCTGTCGCTGTTTTTACGAAATCTGCACCGGCTTCTTGTGCGAGCGTGCATACAAGGCGCTTCTCGTCGTCCGTGAGGAGTACGATCTCGATAATCACCTTGAGTATGGCACCCTCGGAATGTGTAGTACGCGCCAGTGCGTTAATCTCATTCCTCACGAATTCCACATCTCCTGACTTCAGGCGACCGACATTGATGACCATGTCGAGTTCATCAGCACCGTCACTGAGGGCAATCTTGGCTTCCGCAATTTTCGCCCCGCTCGACATCGCACCGAGCGGAAAGCCGATAACCGCACAAACAGCAACAACGCTTCCCGCGAGCAACTTTTTGACCTGCGGTACGTATGAGGAATTTACGCAAACGCTCGCAAAGCCATACTGCATGGCTTCCATGCAAAGCGCCGTGATTTGTTCCGGAGTTGCCTCAGCCTTGAGCAATGTGTGATCGATATAGGATGCAATATTCACGCGCACTCTCCTTTTGAACTTCCATAATTGAATCTATCTAATGAGTTGTGAACAGTCAATTATTGCAACCGCACTTCCTGATAAGGAGGTGCGGCTTTGGGCAAAACAAAGAATGTGTGCAAAAAAAATCACCATAATTGGTGATTTACTGTTTGACCCCATATCCGCCGGGATAAAGATAGTCGATGAGCGCAAAGATCTCCTTCTCATTCATGCCCATCTCTTGTGCCAGGTATGCCACGTGTGCGCCATCGCCAGTTTGAGGCAAATCGTGCAGACAATCGGCAATGTCCAACTGGTGCATATCTGTCGCCCACGTCTCGCTAATTTCTGCTTCACAAAAACAAAAGTACTGCACAAGACCATAGAGCGAGCGCACGAGCTCCGCAAGTACCAGTTTCATATCACCTGTCGCGATTGTTCCAAGGTCAACAAAACCTGAGTGTGCAATCAAGTGCAGATCCTCGTCGTGGAGCATCCACGGATGCAGCTCATCGACAATCGTACCGTCTATGACCGCCAAGAGTGCTGTGCCACTGATGAGCTCATCCAGTCGTTCGCACAGTTTTGTCTGTACCTGTTTTTGGTACTCTATATCCCCACAGAGATTCCTCGAAATATAGGGAGGGGTCTTCAATTTTGACATAACACCTCCTTGTGAAGAACAGATTTTTTAATAATGCATCATAATATAAAATACGTCAACAAAAACGTGACGATTCAACTGGGCACTGCATCCTATGTTCTATCATTAGACGCAATAATATTTTGTTTCCATTTTTCAATTTCTTTGTGATTACCACCGAGGAGTACTGAAGGAACTAGATATTTTTTCTTTTTCCAGACCAAAATCTCAGGTCGGGTGTAGACGTCGGGGCTTGCGGTACGTTCCTCCTCAATAGACTCGAAGGAGCCGAGGATGCCGGGAATCTGGCGTGCCATTGCATCTATGACAATCATGGCGGGAAGCTCCCCTCCCGTCAGCACAAACGGACCGATGGATATCTTTTCTGCTTTTAAAATTTTCGGCGCGCGCGCATCAATGCCTTCATAGCGGCCACAGAGGAAAATGACATCGTCGTATTTCTTTACCCAATCGCGCGCCATCACATTGGTGAACTGCTTGCCGTCAGTGGCAAAAAAAACAACTTTCACGCGTTTGATCTTTTTGCCACGCGCTTTCGCAGCTGCTTTGAGATACGGCTCCGCTTCGAGTACCATGCCAGGACCGCCACCGTAAGGACGCTTGTCGACACGAGCATGCTTGTCTTTTGTAAAATCGCGAGGGTTGTAATACTTAATAGAGAGCTTCTTGTCCTCCTGTGCACGTCCAATAATTGAGTCTTCCAGGTAAGGACGCATGGTATCAGGAAATAGTGAGATAATGTGAAATTTCATAGCAGTGTTCACACACGCTGAGATGTGAACTCTTTAGAGCATACTTGTTTTTGCACAAAAGAAAACACCCCGCAAAGTGCGGAGGCTATTTATTTCT
Source organism: Candidatus Lloydbacteria bacterium (assembly GCA_043720495.1). Classification (GTDB taxonomy): domain Bacteria; phylum Patescibacteriota; class Minisyncoccia; order Phycocordibacterales; family UBA6899; genus MHLP01. The sequence goes on from JAYSSO010000100.1 coordinate 4,907, forward strand.
AACCATCAAGTGGTCCACCATACGTTTGCACATAGATCACATAATCGCTCAGCACAGAATCGGAGCGTCGGTCCCAAATTTCGGCTAGCAATCGCTCAAAATCGATACATTCAAGCTCCAGGTCCGACCCACTCGTGGTGCCTCTCCCGTGACGCGCCGCCCGAATGTCATCACGTAAACGATTGCAAATGTTGATTGCTTGCTCACAGAGCGTATGGTCGTCTTCTGGAACATTCAGCATATCCTCAAGTTTCTTGATATCTGGAGCGCGAGGAGGCATGTCTTATCCTTGAAGTAACTCTCCATCAAAGGCTAGCAACATTGACATACAGGTCAAAAAAACCGCGTGTCCGCGGTCAGAATTTCATGGCGTTTTACGTCGCCTCCGAAACATTTCGGTATCATACCTGCTCAGCGCTTGGTCATGACGCCTTCGCCTGATGTCTCCAATCACCCTATGAAAATCAATTCGTTGTAACTTGATGAGATTACGTTTCAGCACGTCTTGTTGCTTTCTACCCGCCAAATTCATTTCCTCATCAAGTCGCTTGTTGATCGCTATTGCCTGCCGAGATAGTTCATCGTCTCCCTCACCATCATCGAGAAGACGCTCGAGCTCGATGATATCAGATGCACGTGCGGGCGTAATCATGTCCGACCTTTCTTTTTTTCCATTTCAAACACCCGATCAACAAATGTGTCGAGGGCATGATCATGACGCCTTCGCCTGATTTCACCAATTATTCGCTCAAAATCTTTGCGTTCATTTTCCAGTGCTTTTACTGCTCGAGCGTTTCTGCCTCTACTCGCGAGATTTATCTCGTACTCAAGTCGCTCGACAATTTCAATTGCGCGCCTACAGAGCACGTCATCACCTTCACCGTCATCGAGCTTCTTCTCGAGATCGGCAATGTCGGGAGCACGAGCCATCACTATCTCCTATAGAAGAACGGTCTCTTCCTATCCTAACAGTGCGCTGTTGATTGTAAATAGGACTTACATGATGGCCAAAAAACCACCCGCAAAATGCGAATGGTTTTTGACTTAAATCGGGTAAAATTTCAATTTGGGATGAGATGCAAAGTTTTGGACAGAGGCTGTGTTTGAGAAGCTGTATGAGTGATACTGCTTCCAAACCTGCCGAGGGAAAAACGAGCAGATCGCCCAAATTGGAATTTTATGCTTTGAGGTCGGCAATAACGTCGTCCATGTCTTGGTGTAAAACCCCATCCACAATCTTCCCCCCTCCCCCCTCGTCGGAAGTCGAAGTGCTTGGAGCACGCTTACCACCCTCAGGTTCATTAATCTTCAAATTTACACGTGCGTTATTTTTCATTCCGACTACTCGAAGGAGTGTGCGGATTGCCTTTGCGGTATTGCCCATACGTCCAATCACCTTGCCCATATCTTCAGGGTCGATATCAAGAGTGAGAAGTACGCCCATATCGTCAGTTCTGCGCTCGACGACAACCGCTTCTGGTTTTTCTACGAGAGACTTAATAAGAAATTCGAGAAATTCTTTGTCGCTGTGTGTTTCAGCCATAAGGTTTTACTAATCTATAAAGAATCGCAAGAGTGGCGGACTAGGCCATCTGCTTCTCTTACTATAAAGGAAAGTGGTAATTCGTCAATTCAACTGTTTGAAAAAAAGACCGCCGGAAAGGCGGTACTCATGAATTGTCTGCTATGCTCGCGCGAAGGATGTAGAATCCCACCACATTTTCAGCAGTCGACACGTCAACAATAAGGTATACAGAGAACCCTGCGGAGAGTGTCTCATCGATGAGAGCGGTCTCGCGGTTCGGGCTACCCAGTGCGTGGACACTCAAGCCGTGAAACTCATTAATACCAAGCTCACTTTGTGTCACCGCAACTTCCCTGATCTCCTCAGTGCTCCACAGTTCCGGATTGTAAATAAGCGCCTGTAAGCTGTTTGCTTGATCAATATAAACAGGATCGATGGCGATGCTGAATCCACGCAAGAGTTGCAACTTAATGAACTGCACGCGCTCGCTCGCCAGAGCAAAAGAAAAGGTTGGCCACAACTCAGTTACAGGCTCGCCGTCATTCAACGTCTTGCTCATAAATTCTCGATGTAAACTCTGGTTATTACGTTACAGGAGTAATCCAAAACGTCAAACAAAACTCTGAACCTTGGGTAGCGGTGTATCTGGACTCGGACGCAGGTCCAATGTTCCCCAAAACAAAAAACGAGCGAGCGCTCGTTTTTTCTTACTCTATATTATGCTACGTGTTCAGCTCCGGGTTCGGTGGGGGTATCTGCAGGAACTTCAGCTGGAGCTTCTGCGACCATCTCCGCTACAGGTTCCTCTTTCTTTTCTTCCGCCTTCACCTCAGCTACAGGAGGAACCTTTTTAGGCTCTACTTTTGCAACCTCTTTCAGCACCTTGGTCTTCTTGTTCATGGCGTTGATTTTTTTGCCCTCGATGACCTTGGCTCCAACAAGGAGGTTGTGCACTGTTGCCGATGGCTGAGCACCCTGCCCCATCCAGTACTTCACACGCTCAGCATTTATCTGAGGTGTACCCTTGCGTGCATCATAAGAACCCACAAATTCAGCGAGGCCACGCATCTTTTTTGGAGAACGGCGATGGTCCTGCACAATGATGCGAAATGAGGGGTCGTTTTTGCGCCCAACGCGCATAAGTCGTATTGCTAACATGGAGAGGATACTAGCAGACCCCTCGCAATTGGTCAATTACACAGCCCAATAATGGGGGTTGACTATCTTTGTGGTTGTGATATAATTCTGCTAGGCAAGTCGCCGTCTCCCAACCCCCTAATACGAATATATTGGGAAATTAATTGATAACGAATGCACAAACTTTCCATATTCCTTTTGCATCATCATTTCATACGCA
>JAYSSO010000101.1:0-3008 GCA_043720495.1 Candidatus Lloydbacteria bacterium
AGCCAGCGCGCGCTCGTTTCTTCTTGCGTTTCGGACGCCACCTGAGGCTGGGGCGAAGTGGCTGGTGAAGGGGCAGCGCTTGGCAAAACTGCTTCGTCCACGGACGAAGCTGCACGCGCCGTTTGTACCGCCTCTCTCGTCCACGATTCGGAGCGCTGCTCCTCCTCAAGCGCACGCATACGACTGGAGAGCCGCGAGACTTTCACAATTAAATAAATAAATCCAATAATAAAAATTAACTCCCAAAATCCCGAATTAAAAAAGTAATACATATGTACTTTCAGTATAGCAAGGATAACCGCACCAAAAAGCTCGTTGTCCTCAAATCAACCTATAGTGTGACCTGGTACTTGCCACGACGGATATGGTCAATAAAATAGAGCCCGCTCAGAATAATGACAATCGCCGCAACGAGAAGGGGTGCGGAGGGTTCAAATTTTGCCGCGATTGGCCCTGCGATAAGTGGCGGAAGTGTCATGGCAAGTGCGCTCACGCTTCCGTTTAAACCAAGTACTTCTCCTTGTGAGGACGCTCCTGCTGAGCGCGAAAGCAGGCTCGTAATATTCGTCTGGGATAGCCCTATCGCCATCGCAAAAAACGGCACTATGAAATAGAGCCATACGGATGCAGGCGAGAGGAATATTGCAAGAATAAGGATGCCTACGACAATGAGCGAGTTTTGAAGAATGGGTGCTTCCGAAAATCTTCGGCTGACAAGCCTCGTGACAACCCCCTGAGAAAATACAATCCAGATACCCACATAGGCAAAGTAATCTCCAATGGAACTTTCCGTAAAACCAAATCGGTAGAATAAAAATACGCTTGCAAAGGTCACGTAGAATGAGAATCCCAACTGAAATAGAAAATTGGTCATGTAGATGTGGCGGAGATGCTGTGCACTCCACGCACCCACAATGTTTGCAAGCGCACGCAGTGGGTGAAGCGCCTCCCCTCTTTTCATGTGCTGGTTTGTTTCGCGAAACATCAGCGCCACAAAAAGAAAATTCACCAGTGAAAGAATCGATGCAAACCAAAATGGTGTTGCCGCGCTAAACCATGACACGAGGCTCGGGTCAGAAAGCTTCCCGCCAAGAAATGGCCCCACGATAAAACCGAGACCAAACGCCGCGCCGATAAGTCCAAAATTCTTTGCCCGATTTTCTGGAGTAGTGCTGTCGGCCATAGCCGCTTGTGAGACCACGATGTTCCCAGACGAGATTCCGGTAAACAATCGCACAAAAAAGAGGAGCGGGAGCGACTTCGTGAAAATTCCCACCGCAAACAATGCTTGACCGATGACCGTACCGGCAATCGACACAAGGAGAAGTCGTTTTCGCCCGTATCGATCAGAAAGCTGCCCAATGATGGGTGCCGCAAAAAACTGTCCAATAGAAAATGTCGCGAGAAGAGCGCCAAGTAGTAGGTAGCCGGTTTCTGTTTCTGTGCCGAGCGGAAGCAAGTAATGCGGCGATGTCGGATCTGCAAGCAGCACCGGAATGACCGGAATAAGTATGCCCACCCCGACCATGTCGAGAAATATTGTAAAAAAGAGTGTGAGGAGGGCGCGATGTTGCATTGACAATTTTTAATCAAATTTTTCAAGATGAATGAGCGCCATGCGCAGCGCCTGCTTGGTGTACTCCTTGCGATCAATCCGACCTTTTGTCACTATGCCTATTGCACCTTCTTCCGAGCCGATGAGGGGATTTTTTGTAAGACCCCTTTTGTTTACGGCCTGACTCATGTCGAGTCCATCTTCAAGTATAAGTCGCATGATCTCTTTGTCAGGAAATTCCCAACACGAAGAAAGCCCTAGATGAAATGTCGTTCCATCATAGATAGCGCAAGCACACACATCCATGTATCCGCTTTTTGTGTGTGGCACCTCCATGAGTCCAGACTCAAGTCCGATCGCATAGTCCGCCCCAGTGTACACCGCCTCTGCGCGATGCATCGCACCGCGGATCGTTTCATCAAGCGAGAGTGGTTGCGCAGAAACCGCAGACTCCACGGTGACACCTTTTACTTCCGCCTGCGCAAGATGTGAATACTCCGTGAGTATCTCCCTCACCGCCTCCACCTTCGCCCGATTTGTACTTCCCACATGAATAATCATCATTTTCTTGTTACTCCTAATTTTGTTTCCATATGCGGAGCGGAGGCAAATTATTTTCCATGACACTTTTTGAACTTCTTTCCGCTTCCGCAGAAGCATTGATCGTTGCGCCCAATAACGTTTCCCTCTTTGTCTTTCACGTGCGCCACCGCGGATGACTTTGTTTCTGTATTTGTGGCCCCACCTGCGAGCGTCATCTGCTTTTGTACTTGTTGTAACTGCGCCTCGGCGTGCACAAATGCTTCCACTTGAATACGTGGAATCATCTCAAGGATTTGCGCCACAATTGCACCTTCCATTTCATGATAAAGGCGAAGTGCTTCGCGCTTGTATTCTACGAGTGGGTCGCGCTGGCCGTAGGCGCGCAGATTGACCGATGAACGTGCGTAATCCATGAGTTCGAGATGATCCACCCAGAACGTGTCATTGGTCTGCAGTGCCAGTCGGCGCACGACGTCATAAAATGCATCTTCACCGATTTGTGTTATCTTCTCCGCCTCTGCGCTTCGCGCCGTCTCACCTTCTTCGCCGGCCGCAACAATGAGCTCGTCAATATATTCTTTGACCTCATCCTTGCTCCCCAAAAGTAGCTTGCGGCGTCGCGCATACATCGTTCTGCGGTGAAGATTGATGATGTTGTCATACTGAAGGACATGCTTGCGCGCATCAAAATTGAATCCCTCGATCTTGGTCTGTGCGCTTTCAAGTGCCTTCGAGATCATCTTTTGCTCGATGGGCTGATCCTCGGGAATGCCGAACTTCCCCATCATTGTCTTTATGGCATCTGAGGCAAAGATACGCATGAGAGAATCTTCAAGCGAAACGTAAAACTGCGTTTCTCCGGGGTCTCCTTGGCGACCGGAACGTCCGCGCAGCTGATTGTCGATGCGGC
>JAYSSO010000102.1:0-23592 GCA_043720495.1 Candidatus Lloydbacteria bacterium
CGCGGTTGTAGAGCAGTACGACTTGGTCAACATATGCGAATTTGTTTTCCATGCACCTTCTGCTCACGCTCTCGAACTTCACCCCTTACATTAGTCCTCTTAATATCATACATCGTTGTGTGTTTTCACCATAGTGAATAGGTGCATAACGCAATTCAGCACCAAGAATGCACGAGGTGTTGTAGAAAAAAACTCCCATCGGTGGGAGCTTAAACTACGAACGAATCCTTTTGGTAATTTCAATCGACTCTACAGCTTCTATTTCTCGGGCTCCGTTCAGCATGTGGATGTTTTCACATTCTCCTACAAAAATGCAATCTCCTGCCCACTTCGATACGTGCATACCAGGAGGCACAAAATTAGGTTGCCTTAACCTCACAATGACTGGGAACATTTCGTATTCTGAAGGTGATTGACTCATTGGATCTCTTTTACCAAAACTGACATAAAAAACTGACTCAGATGTAGTCAGTTGCCCTAATAAAAACGGCCACCAATAAATTGGTGAGCGTTTATTAATCAGAAACTGATTGATACTTCTGTATCTGAATTAGCTTCCGATGTAACAAATATACACCCTGCAAAATATAATGCAAGCTGTTGGAGTGGTTATGACACGAATTGCTTATTTGTCAAATTTATTAGAATGTGTAAAAACGAACACATAGGTGTTCGTTGGATTAGATCAAGTCTCACAATGTCTCTGTGGGAACCTCAGGCTCTGCTTCATCTCGTGCTCGCCCTGCAATCTTGCGCTTCAAATCTTCAATCAATTGTCGATGTCCACGACGGATTCGACCCCCTTTTCGCACATCAGCAACAGGAGTGCCACCAGAACTGGGTGAAGGGGGTGCGTGTGTCTCTGGCTTTGGTTTTGGTGCCGGTAGCAGTGGGCGGGGCTGAGGGATTGGAAAAACGTGGGACTTCGACTTTGAGATCTCAAAAAGTAGTTGTTCATGTTTCATACACAAAAAATTCGGCGATCTTTTGCCGGCAAGCAATGTCATGCAACCCGCATATGAGCAGACAACAAGCCCAAGATTTTTTACCATATTCCTTACCTCATAGAGTCAGGCGAGAACAACTAATTGCAGTATAGAGAACATTCGAAAAAACAAAAGCCCCAGTAGTATATTCATGTTTCCCAAATGAAAACGACCCACACTAGGTGCGAGGCGTTGATTCTACCTCCGATCAGGCTGCAGCGCGTGTTACAATAAGCCGATGACTTGGTTTGTTTACGCAACACTTTCTGCTTTCTTGTCTTCGCTGGCAAGTATCATTGAAAAACGAACACTTGCACGAGTGCACTCCACAGACTTCTCATTGCTCACGGCATTTTTAATTGCTGTTCTTTCACTGCCTTTCTTCTTTACTACTTCGCTCGCATCGCTTACCCCCAAAGTTTTGCTCGTCATTTATTTCACCTCAATATTAGCATCTTTTGCATTTCTTGAAGTAACCAAAGGAATCCGCCACATGGAAATAAGTAACTCTGCGCCACTGTTTCTCTTATCACCTTTTCTCACGGCAATTCTTGCATACTTTGTCCTTGGTGAAACACTCACACATCTTCAGCTCGTAGGAGTTGGGCTACTCGCACTGGGCACCTACGTACTGGAAACAAAAAACATGCGCGACGTGCGGGGATTTGTTAAGCATTTTTTTGGAGACCGATATGCGCGATTTATCGTACTTGGACTATTTTTCTACGCAATTACCTCAACGATAGACCGGGTTATTTTGGGAAGTTGGGGAATTCCGGCAATGCTCTTTGTCGGAGTTGTGCACATATTTATCTTTGGCAATTTTCTCGTGTATTTTTTGTGGCAAAGGCGCTCTGTCGCCCTAGTCTCAGAAACCTTTCAACAATCATGGAAGGTACTGGCACTTATTGCCCTCCTCACGATTGGCTATCGGCTCGCTTATTCCGTTGCGGTGTCTCTCACTGCGGTTGCTCTCGTGATAGCAATAAAGCGCTCTTCATCACTCTTTACCACCATCATCGGGGGTCAACTTTTCCACGACCATGACCTTCTGCGTAAATCTTTTGCGTGTACAATAATGATAGGAGGTGTCGCACTCATGGCACTCAAATAGTGCGTGCGTGTTGACTTTTTTTAAAAAAAATGCATAGTAGAATTTAGACTTTGGCTCTTTGAAAGGGTAATATGACTGACGACAATGCATTCGCACTCCCGACTTTGACAGATCTTCCGACCACCTATGCGATACTCGCCTCACAGCGTAGCGAAATTGAAAAACTGGGCGTCACCTGTAGCACAGAAAAGGTCGGGTACCTCAACACCTTCGGTGGAGAGCTTGTCCTTCCTGTCACATGCTTTGAACATGCATCACTTGGCAACTTGATTAGTGACATGCTCGCGCAACACGCCGACGGCCCATCCAGCATATGTCTCGTTGAAGGCAAAGAATGCTTGTTTATCGCATTTAAAGACGGCATTGTCTCAAAGGAAGCACTTTACCCCGATCAAGATGATCCGCCCGAATGGTCGGATTTATTCATCGAGAGAGTGCTCTCGGACATACGCGAGTTTGCAAAATGTGTAGGTGGAGTCACCGTGCAACTCCACGCACCAACAAGTTCAAAATTTCATGAACCGCTCCGCGATGTAGCTGGCGTGTTTCACCTCTTCCTCCTCACGACACCGTCTCCAGGTCGGAATGATCAACACTTCCCCCAAGAGATTTTTGGAGTGAGCGTTGAAACTCCGGCGGGATTCTACTCACACTTCCATCCCACACCAGGGAGAGGAGTAATGCTCTCGGAAGGAAGCCTATGCATCGCACAGATCATCGGAAATAATATCTATCTTCCGTGGGATCCAATAACGCTAATGGCGGGGAATGCTGAGAATGGAAGGACCGTCTTCCGTAAGTCGCTTCGGCTTATCTTCAATTACCTGCTCTCGGATAAGAAAACAGTGGGGAACGATGCTGGCGTAGACACATCACCGACTGAAGAAAATGTGCGGGCGCAGATCGATTCCTTTGCGGAAAAAGTATTTGTCGATGTGCGAAAAAGGCTGGCCGGGTATGTCAAAAAGGTGCAAGAAAAGGAGGAAAAATTGCGCATTCTTCGACTAGACTTTTCCGAGACAAAACGCCTGTACGCATTTCTCACCGAAAGAGATTTTTGGACCGGGACACTCCGCACCAATCTCACCCGCGACCGCGAAAAGATTCTCGCCCATGCAAAGGTTGCATGTATGCGGATCATTCCGGAACACGGGTTTGAGGTGGATTCCAATGAGATTGTGATCGCACACAATGGAAAACGCTTTCCTATTGGTACATTCACGATGCGCTTTGGGTTTGATGGGACATTTCGCATTTGGCCAATCGTGTCACATCATCCAAAACGTGTTCCTCATCCACACATCTCAGCATGGAGCGGTCCGTGCTTCGGAAACGTAAACGATGTCATTGACGCTGCCATCGCTGAGTATCGCTACGGTGATGCGGTGGATTACCTCATAGACTGGCTTGAAAATGGCTATTCCCCTGAGTTGGTCCTTTGGAGTAAGGTTGAGGAATGGCCGATTGAAGTGAAACCACAGAGGAGAGCACATGAACGAAAACGCACAACTGAACTTTTCCCAGCAAAGCAGCTTATTCGACCCAACACTTGCAAAGCCGATACACCTAATCGGCGCGGGGTCGGTGGGAAGCCACGTCGCAAATAACCTTGCACGCATCGGAGTAACCGACCTCACGGTCTGGGACGACGACTCTGTGGATTCACACAATATCGGGCCGTCGCTCTTTGGCATGGACGACTTCGGGTGCTACAAGGTGGACTCACTCGCACGCATCTTACTTCGAGATACCGGTGTGCGCATCACGAAGGTGTGCAAGAAGTACGAGGGAGAGAAACTCCGCGGAACAGTCATATGCTCCGTGGACAACATGGAAGCGCGACAACTCATCTGGAAGAATGTGCGAAAACAACTTTTCGTCGACCTCCTCATAGACACCCGGGTCGCGGAAATGTTCGTCCAACTCTTTACCGTGCGTCCGTGCAACGAAGAAGACATCTTGGGGTACGAACCATTCCTTGAGTATTCGACGGAAGAAGCGTCGCGGGCAATGTGCGGTGGCCACAGCATCATCTTCATCGCATCTCGTGTCGGCGCAATGGCAGTAGAGTCCTTGTCAAATTTCTGGGCCTCTGGTAGAACAGAGTTTGTCAGGTTGGAGCAATTAGGTTCCGACGTGTTCATTCACCCCAACCAGGAGCATTGAGATGGCCAAAAAAGGCATGATGACCGTCAATCTGAACGAGATTCCCATCAAGGGAAAGGCAAAGGAGCAAAGTGTTGAAATCCCGATGACTGCGACGACTGTGGGCGAGATGGCCAAGGTGCTTGGCCTCGATCTCAAGAATCGCAGTGTCAGCGTCAACGGAAAGCCGGCTACGAGCGACACCGTCGTCACGCCGAGCGCGAAAGTTGAGCTCCGAGTTACCGAACGCCCCCAAGGTTCGTAAGTTCTTTCTCTCCTCTCCCGAAAAAAGAAGGGGCACACAAACAACCGTCCACACTGTGGATGGTTTTTTATTTTGTACTTTAGAGAAACAGCAAATTCCTCTTAGGGTCGGTGTATTCGGTACCAAGTTTTTTGGCACTCCTCGCCTTGTGTGTCGAAGCAAGGTAGACCATGCGCTTTCCCAGTTTTGCTTCCAGAATGTCCAGATTTTTGTGTATGGATACGAATTTATCGACTTCATTTCCAGCTTCAAAAAGACTCGGTTGGATGAGGGGGTACGGAACGAGGTCGCCCAAGGTCACTCCTGTCGCACGATAGAGCACTCCATCTGCATGAATTTCAAGAAGCGCAACATGAAGAAGCGGAAGGATGGTTTCGGGTGTGTTGGTGGGCGTCACGAGTGGAATACGTTTTGTGACGTAAGAAAATTTTTGTGTTTTGAGAAACAAAAAAAGATTTTTAGGAGCGAGGTTGTACCTTCTGGCTTTTGCGCACACACCCTCGAGATGTTTGGAAATTTGCGAGCGCAGATAATCCATATCATTTGTCACGGGATGAAAGGTGCGCGTCTGCTGAATAGAGGAATAGGTGCTCTTGGTACTCGTGTCGACAGAAAACACCACTATAGAGTGGAGCTCGAGCCAAATGGCAACGTATGGCTTAGAAAATGTGTGTTTTACCCACGCGAGATCTCGCTCTCTAAAATCACGGGCAGTGATTATCCCGGCGAGGTGAAATTTTGCCGTGGTCCTTCGTCCGATTCCCCAAATGGACTCAATGGGAGTCTTTGCAAGAAACTCCTCCACATTCTCTGTACGTATTTCAGTAAGTCCGCACGGCTTTACCCACTTCGAGGCAATCTTGGCAAGGACTTTGGTCGGGGCGAGCCCTACGGTCACGGAAAGATCGAGCTCATCGCGGATCTCCCGCTGAATACGCTCTGCAATTTGTCGGTAGGTCATCTTTAGTGTGCGGTCGAGCCCCGTCATATCAGCAAAACATTCATCGATGCTGTACTCCTCGATATGCTCCACATATCTCCGCACAACGTCAAACATCATACTTGAGTAATGTGCATACGATGTATAGTCCCCCGGCAAAATTATGACGGTAGGAAATTGTTTCCTGAGTTTGAAAATGGGCATTCCACGCACTACCCCAAGCGCCTTTGCCTCGTACGAAAGCGCCGATACAATCCCCCGTTCCTCGCCCGTCACCACCGGTAGCCCGCGAAGCGCAGGATTCTTCGCCACTTCCACCGCAACAAAGAAAGCATCCCCATCGAGATGAAGGAAGCAATGTGAAATTTGATGTTGAGAATTTTTTTTCATACTATGGCTTCTTGACTTACCTCTTGCCAAAGGGCAAGATTAAGAGATGAAAAACAATCAGGGATGGGCACGAAATGTGACGGGAATTGACGATGGTATTTTTCGCACAATTAATGGAAATTCTGATGAAATGATCGGTGTTGGGCGTTGCATGAAGGCGGGATTTCCTTGCTCGCGCGTTGATATCACGAATGGACGTTACGACGCGATTGTCGACGTTGATGGGCGAAAGCTTCTGCGTATTCAAGTAAAGGGTTCAGGAACAGGTAGCATCAGTTTTGTCGGTGGCGGAAGAAGTGGCAAACAAGTGAACAGGGCAGTGAAACAGCGTACTTACAAATATTCACAAAAAGACTGCGATCTCATACTTGTGGTTGATAGTAAAAACGGTGATTGCTATATCATTCCCGTCGCAGACATCCAGCAGTGGGGCACCTCAAAAAGTCTTTCACGACTTCAGGAATACAAGGAAAACTGGGAACTTCTCAAAAAAATGGCAAAGGAGATGTCCTAAGGCCTCATCCATTAATAAGTTGCTATAAAAATGGACGTGGCACAAAGGACCGTCATCACCAATAACTATGAAGTTATTGGTGGACGAGTCCTAAGCAAACTCTGGCTGGCTGACAATGTTAGATGGTGTCTTTGTTGGGATGGGTTTTGCTCCAAGTGTCTTCGCCATTTCTTTGGCTATGCGTTCAATCACGGAAACGGTGACGGAATTTCCAAACTGCTTATAGAGTGCCGAGTCAGCAATGTTTGGTAATTTATATGTATCTGGAAATCCTTGAAGCCTCGCACATTCCCTAGGTGTGAGCTTGCGAATACCTCGAACGTCCTTAACTAAAGGAACGTTGTGCCCGCCTGTTCCCATATTCGCCGTGAGGGTTGGGCAAACTCCACTTTTATTTTCACGAACATATTTTCTTCTCCATTGGTAAACAACTCCCTCCTTAAAGGGAAAATCTTTCAGTTTTTCAAAAAGAGGTTTTCCTTTGTAATAATATTTATCATCAATCTCTTTCGGATTTTGAAGTATCGAGGAAATATCTACAGTTCGTGCAACCTGACAAGGAAACTGAAAGTGCTTCATTAGGCCAGTATTGGCGCGAAAGCCCACGATGTAAACACGTTCTCTATTCTGTGGAACATTCCCGTATTCCATACTGTTGAGTACTTCAGCGCGAACATCGTATCCTAGGAGCGCAAGATTCTCTGATATGACCTTAAACGTATTTCCATTATCATGAGAGTAAAGATTTTTTACATTCTCGAGCAAAAAGCCAAGTGGTCTTTTTTCTTCAAGGATGCGCACAATATCAAAAAACAAATTCCCTCGACCACGTTCGTCATCGAAACCCTGACGATAGCCAGCAATTGAAAACGGCTGGCAAGGAAATCCTCCAAGAAGAAAATCAAAATCGGGTAGTTCGCTAGCTTTTACTTCCCGAAGATCTTTAACAGTAAGGGCAGTGCCCTTGAAATTTAAGTCGTATGTATTCTTACATTTCGGCTCAAAATCATTTGCAAAAACAGTTTCGAATCCTGCGCGCTCGAATCCGAGACGAATCCCCCCAACCCCAGCGAACAGATCAATCGTGCGATATTTTTGTGACATGTACATATATTATAGACTTTATTTTGAATATGGGCAGCCCCGTGCAGTGTTAATTCATTTTATCTACGAGGTATGGACCTCCGCTCTTGGTACACCAAGGCGTTCAGCGAAAAACTCGAGGTCGGACCAAAAACTAGACTGGCAATAGGCGTCTGCCATTTTGTTAGCCAGTTTACCCATAACACCGTCGTCGATATTTGTTGCACTAAACCCAATACTCTCCAGGTCCTCTCTTGAGACTGCGGTAATTTTGAATGAATCATTATTCTTTGTCATATATTCTGAAAATTATTTGCTATCCTACTACCCTCGCTTAATCACCCTGATTACCTTGCGACCAATACGAGACTTGGGCTTTCTTGGTGTTATCACACTTCTCCCTGTGTGCTTTTCAATTTCGTTTCTTGCCTTTTTTGCGACCGTGCCACCTGCTTTGGCGACCTGTATATTGCGATCCAGTCCCCTTGGTTTGTGTTTTTTGGAAATTTCGGTCGTTGAAGCTTCTGCAAGCATATTGAGTACCAATTCAAGGTTCGTCATATTGTCACGCAAATTCTCCTTTTTGAGCCCTTTTAGTTTTTTATATTCTCGCACGCTTCTGTCGGCCCATGCTTTTGTTATTTCATCCGTCAGTATGGCAAATTCCACACCTTCTTTCATTTCACGCTCTTTCCATTCATCGGTGAGCTCCTTGCGTATCTCGATGCTCTTGAGACGCTGGTTTATCCATTCTTTTGGGTATCCTTTCTGTAAATAAGTCTTCATTGCCCTATCGAATGCAAGCTCGGGATCTTCGGTTTCCTCGATTCGCTCATACCCAACACGTGCAAGCCACAATTTGAACGGCTCCGCCCTTCTGGACGGGATTGATTGAATAATGCGGAGTAAGTCCTCTGTAGAAAAGCAGTCGGTGGCGTATTTTTTTCCGTCTGATGCTATAAATTTCAGTTGTACGATTTTCTCGTACACCTCACTTCCGTCAGCCCCAAGCTTGCTCTTTAGGTCACTCCAGTATCGTTTCGGAGTAGTTGAGTCTGTTAAAACCTCCACAACGTCAATGACGGAAAAATACCAAACTTCCTTTTTATCGTCATAAAAGCGACGGACTCGACTCTGATTGAATAGCGCTATTGAGTTTTTGTCTTTCATGTAAAAAATTTACCCCCGTTTGATCACTCCTACGACCTTACCATTGATGGCGAAGTCGTCGCCGGGGAGGATGATGATGGGCTTAAAGGATTCGCTGGATTCCGATGAGAGGACTATGTGTCCCTTCTTTATATCGAACGTATATTTTTTAAGATTTGCTGCCCCGGAAATTATGGAGAGCACATAGTCGCCATCTTTGATATTTCTGTCCTCTGCGTCGATGAGCACATAGTCACCATCTTCAATGGTTTTACCCTTCACGCTCGCACGATTGAGGGAGTGCCCAGATGCGCGTAAAGCAAATATGCCACTGGCACGTGGAAGCATCGTCTTCTTCACGGTGAGATACCCCTCGATATTTTCCTCGGCCAAAAGTTCTGCTGGGCCACAATTGGCTGATCCGACGAGTGGAACCGAAGCAAACTCGAATCCAGAAAGTGTTCCTGAAAGTGACATGGAAAACTCGAACGGAGCAATGGTCATGGCGCGCGCCTGCTTCGCCTCACGCTCCACATAACCCCCAGCCCGGAGCTTCTCGACATGATAGTGTGCAGTCGAAACGGAAGCAAACTTGAAATGTTTTTGTACTTCTTCAAGCGAGGGCGCAATTTGGTGAGTCGTCATGTAGGTGCGCAAAAAATCAAGTACTTCCTTCTGCTTCTTTGTTAAAGTGGGGTTCATTGGTGACATATCTTGATTTTCTAATTATCTTCTAATTGATATTCTTTATATTAGAAGATAATTAGAAAGTGTGCAAGCACTTATCCCCAACCCCAAGTTCAAGGCTAGAATCTCCTGATTTTAAGCGATTGCAAACCAGAATTGGAAATGCTAGACAGAGCAAAGAATAGAAGGAGTTCATATGAAATCGAAAATTCAAGGGGCACTGCTTGGGGTGATGCTTGGCGATGCGCTGGGCATGCCAGTTGAAACGATGTCTCGTAGCGCAATTGTAAAGGCACTGGGACCAAATGGCGTGGTGGGTTTTATCAATCCCATGCAAACGCGCATAGATGACACAAAACATATGCATGCCGGGGACACCACCGATGATTGGCAGCTCACAAGCACAGTTCTCCGATCGCTCATCTCCTCACCAGGGTGGGTTCGCGATAACGTAATTCGCGCACATTGCGACACGCTCCGCACGACAACCTTTGGGTGGGGCAAGGGGTCTGTTTCTTCGGTACAGCAAATTATCGACGGGCACCGTGATGGCACCTCCCCTCCCCCATTCGTGCCGAATCAAGGTCTGGGGAATGGTGTGATGATGAAAATCGCGCCACTCGCGCTCTACCATGCACTACTGCTCAAGTTTGACCGCACGCATAGCCTCAAGGCATTCGTAACTCAAACGAAAGAATTGGGATGGATTACGCACAGTGATCCGCGCGCATGGATTGCCGCGTTTGCCGTCGGCACACTCATCATTGACCGAGTCCTATGCGCGGTCGACAACACGAAGATGCCCGATGCGTTCATTCAACATGTGGCACGTGACGTCGAGCTCGTCGAACGATTTTTTGTCGACAAAACAAAAGACCGCATACTCGCACAACTATTACGAGAAATTCCACAGCACATAGAAAGTAGCGAGCAGTTGGTTGAAAAGTTCGGCTCGAGATTTAACGTTCTGGAAACAATGCCGTTTGTTATTGGCACTTATTTGCGCCACCAAAGAGATTTCCGCGCAGGAGTACTTGAAGCAGTGAATGCTGGTGGTGACACAGACACCAATGCGTCCATAGTGGGGGCCTTGATCGGAGCCACTGTCGGCATCGAAGGTATTCCGAATGAATGGCGAACATTTCGTCCTGAATTTGAGGAAGCTATCACGCTCGGGGGTGAACTGTATGAGCTTTTTTCCTGATATAGTTACATAATAGGCAACCACTCGACGAACGAGTGGTTTTTTATTACTGTGAAACGAGAACGTACTTTTTATAAGGATACCAATGAATCACGCCGTTCACCTTTCTCGTCGTCTGCGCTTCGGTCTCGAACTTGGAGAAGGGGTCCTCGCCCTTATCCCGGGAGCGTCACTTGTCACCCGAAACGATGACGTGCACTTTCCATTCCGGCAAGACAGTGACTTTCTCTACCTTACTGGCTGGAACGAACCAGGGGCACTCCTCATCATTGTCGGAGGAAGAGAACCACGCTCAATTCTCTTTTCGCTTCCAAAGAATCAGCTGAAGGAGCTTTGGGAGGGTGAGCGTATCGGCCAAGCAAAAGCACTATCGGAATTTGGCTTTGACGAGACACATTCTATAGAACGACACGAGGAAATGGAAACGCTGATTCAGCGCCTCCTGTCTGAGTGTAGAATGGTCGCGTACTCCCGACAAAAAATCTCATTGGTTTCGCCTTTCATTACCATTCACGAATCGAAAATGAAACGCAAACTCCCCGTCGTCGATGCACATCGCATCCTAGGGGAAATGCGCCTTATCAAAGACAGCAGTGAGATTGCGCTCATGAAACGCGCAGGAGTGATAAGTGGTAGTGCACATCGCGATTTATTGCGCTTCGTAAAACCTGGGCGATACGAATACGAAGTTGAGGCTGAGCTCATACATTCTTTTCGCAGGGCTGGTGGTGAGTCGCTTCCTGCGTATTCACCAATTGTGGGTGGAGGGGTAAATGCCTGCACGCTTCATTATGTAAAAAACAATGCTCGTCTTCAGGATGGAGACTTGCTCCTCGTTGATGCGGGTTGCGAGGTTCTGGGTTATGCCTCCGACATCACCCGCACAATTCCGATTCGCGGATTGTGGATTCACCCACAGCGCGTGCTCTACGAAATAGTACTTCGTGCCCAGGTGGAGGCAATTCGTCGCGCTCTAGTTGGTGTCCCACTGGGCTATCTGCATGAGGTTTCCCGGCGGAAGATTATCTATGGATTGCTCCAAATTGGCCTCATCAAGGCACGAGACGAGGAGGATGCGTTTCTACGCGGACTCGACAAGGAGTTTTTTCCGCACGGCACCAGTCACTGGCTCGGACTCGACGTCCACGATTCTGGTGACTATCAATTTCGCGATGAAACAAGATGGTCAGAGCGACGACTTGAAGCGGGAATGGTCATTACGGTCGAACCCGGCATCTACGTACGTTCTTCGCCAGACATTCCACCTCCCTTTAGAAACATCGGGATTCGCATTGAAGACGACGTGCTTATCACTGAAGCGGGGCCAGTTATTCTTTCCCACCTTGCCCCAAAGGACCCAGAAGAAATTGAATCAATCATGCAATGTGGCATGTCCTAGCAGACTCCCCCTATTAAAAGTAGGGGGTTTTACTTGACTTTAATTTAAAATAGTGATATGATTTATGAGTATTTGTTCAAACAACCCAAGGAGACTCCATGTTGAAACGTTTGGCAGAAATGACTGGGCGCATGCTCCAGCAGATTGGACTGGCTGGCTCGGGCTCGGTGGCTGTCACCGAATCGGATTCCGTTCAGCACCTGGGTGAGGAGGCTAGACTTCCCGAAAGCCTTATCGCCGAAATGTTCGGGGCCGTCATCCCCGAAAAACAGCCTAGTGTGGACTGAACTCCACAGCCGACCACAAAGCCCCGCCTCGCGCAGGGCTTTCTACTTACTGAAAACTATAAAAACCCCGATAATCGCGCGTCGCTGTACCTTTTTGACGTTTTCTGTTAGGATTGCGTTCTAGCTGGATAACCGAATGAAAGAAAAAACACGAATAAACCATCAAATAAAGTCGCCAATGCTCCGCGTTGTGGACGACAATGGGAGTCTTGGGACAATGGCGACAAATGACGCTATTAAGCTGGCAATGGAAAAAGGGTTCGATTTAATCGAAATCTCTCCAAATGCCTCGCCCCCCGTTGCAAAAATAACGGACTATGGTAGATTCCAGTACACCACGCAAAAGAAAGACAGGGATGCGCGGGCGAAAGCACATATTACAGAAACGAAAAACGTGCAGATAAAGATCGGCACCTCGGAGCGTGACCTCGAGCTGAAGGCCAAAAAAACATCTGAGTGGCTAAAGGAGGCACACCGCGTAAAACTCGACTTATTTCTTCCAGGACGGACGAAGTATATGGACGCAAAGTTCCTCGAGGAAAGACTGGACCGCATACTCAGGCTAGTGACCGAAGAGTACAAGGTCGCCGAAGAGCCGAAAAAAAGCCCCAAGGGCCTAACCATCGTCATCGAGCGCGGAACGGCAAAGCCCAAGAAAGAACCTTCGGAAAAGAAAGTAATAAAAGAAGAAAAACCGGTTACTGAAGCCATTGTAGAAAAACCAGCATGAAAACAAAAACAAACAAATCATACGCCAAGCGAGCCCGGGTCACAAAGACCGGCAAGGTGCTTTTGCGCAAACCAGGCATCAATCACTTCAATGCAAAGATGCCTCGCTCCAATCAGCTTGCAAAGAACCGCCTCACCGAACTCCCGATGTCCAACAAAGCAAAACAGCGTTTCCTCTTGGGGGTTTAAACCGGCATTCCCATTTTTAATACCGATAACGAAAACATATGTCACGCGTAAAACGAGGAGTCACATCCAATAAACGTCGTAGTAAGGTCCTCAAGGCCGCTAAGGGTTACCGTCATGGTCGCTCCAAAAAAGAGATTGAGGCTAAGGTCGCGCTCCGCAAGGCTGGCGTGTACCAGTTCACTCACCGCAAGGATAAGAAGAACGACTTCCGACGCATGTGGTCAGTCAAGATGAACGCCGCACTCCGCCCGCTCGGTTTTACTTACTCAAAGTTCATCGGAGTCGCAGCGACAAAGAAAGTCATTCTTGATCGAAAAATTCTCGCTACTCTCGCAGAATTCAACCCGGAGACGTTTAACCGCGTCGCAAAGGAGGTAATGAAGTAAAAAAAGAAAACCACCGCTCGGTGGTTTTTGTTTAGCACCAAGTTATGCTTTCGCGACCATGTTTTTCGAGATACTCGTTCGCTTTTTGGAAATGCCCATTACCGAGGAAGCCTCTATGTGCTGAGAGTGGGGACGGGTGGGGAGATTCGAGGATAAGGTGTTTTGACGAATCTATGAGCGTGCGTTTTTGTCGGGCATAATTCCCCCACAGCATAAACACAACATGCTCACATTCGTGGCTGATGATGCCAATCACCGCATCGGTAAATTCATGCCAACCCAATTCTCTATGGGAATTAGCTCTCCCCGACTCAACCGTGAGTGATGCATTGAGCAGGAGTACTCCCTGCTTCGCGAAGTCGCTTAAGTCCGGTGTGGTGCGTGGTGGAGTTCCAAATTCCGATGCAATCTCTTTGTAAATATTTTGGAGCGATGGTGGAATAGGGTTATTTGGGAGAGTAGAGAAAGCCAGGCCATCCGCCACTCCAGGAGTGTGGTAGGGATCCTGCCCAAGGATAACGACGCGCACACTTCCGGGAGGGCACAATTGAAACGCACGAAAAATATTTTCCTCTCTGGGGAGGGCAACACCTCGACCGTACTCTGCCTGCACTTTTTTAGACAATCCATCAAAATATCTCTTATCATACTCAAGGGAGAGTAACCTGTCCCATTCGGGAGTAATGACTATCACTTCACCTCGTTTCATAAGCTAAAACTCAAGTGTGTGCTCATCCTTTGGAGCGGGCACGATGGCGTCGAGGCCGAGGTAGTCTTTGATGCGTTGCGCGAGGAACATTGATGCTTTTGGTTCACCGATGGTCACAAATATCTTTTTGAGTGTCTCGCGTCCTCCTTCCACAAATTCCATAAGATGGTCCATATCTTTGTGACCTGAATATCCATGGATATTGTAGATTTTTGCTTTTACCGCTACATCTTCTCCGTAAAGACGGACGGTTTTTTCACCCTCCGAAAGTCGGCGCCCAGGGGTTCCCGCTGCTTGATATCCCACGAGTAAAACAGAATTTCTTGCATCTCCCAAGTAGTGCCTGAGGTGATGCACAATTCGGCCACCATTTGCCATTCCAGATCCTGCCATGATGACTTTGGGACCCTTCGTCTCCCAAATCTCCTTTGACTCTTGTTTTGATTCGGTGAAATAGAGTCGGGGAAATTTAAATACATCATCCCCACTTTTAATAATATGCTGTGTCTCTTTGTTGAAATACTTGTCACTGCGACGATAGACTTCGGTAGCTTTTATGGCCAGGGGTGAATCAACATAGATTTTGACCTCAGGAAGATTGTGGTGTTCCACCAAATCATTAAGTTCATAGAGCAGTTCCTGGGTGCGCTCGAGCGAAAACGCGGGGATAAGTAGCACGCCACCGTGCGCAATTGACTCGGTGATGATTGTTCGGAGCAGTTCTTTTCGTTCATCGCGATTCTCATGATTTCTATCTCCATACACTGATTCCATGAGTAGGTAGGTAGCGCCCTTTATTGAATCCGTATCACGGAGCAGTGGCGTAGGGGAATTACCGAGGTCTCCGGTAAACACTATGGTTGTCCCATTGTAGGTAAGGAACATCATTGCTGACCCGAGAATGTGCCCCGCATCTTTAAACTCGCAGTGGAGTGTCGAAGTGATTTGAAACGGAGCATAATACTCATGTGAGGTCCACAGCTTCATCGCGTCGCGCACATCACGCTCAGTGTAGATAGGCTCCTTTCCATCTTCCACCGCCTCATGCTGAAGTATGCGTGTCGTGTCTAGTAACATCAGTTGTGTAAGCTCCTCAGTCGGGGGGGTAGAGTAGATAACTCCCTTAAAGCCGTCCTTCACCAACTTGGGAATACGCCCGATGTGGTCGATATGCGCGTGAGTGACCAAAAGTACATCGATCGTCTTCGGATCAAAAGCAAATTCTTCACGATTACGATCATCCGCGAATTTATCTCCCTGGTATAAACCACAGTCTATGAGTATCTTTTTTCCATCGGCAGTGAACATAAAATTTGAACCTGTCACTGACTCCACTCCACCAAAGAATCCTACGGTTGCCTGTTTTGTCATATCTATGCATTATACCTCCCCCGGATAAATATCCATGTCGCCACGACTGCGCCAAGGAGGTCATTGGTCAGATCGCCCAGTGTGTCGGCGAGATTGTGCACCGTAGCACGCTCAATGAATGTCTGCGCAGAGAGTTCAAAGAGCTCCCATCCGAGTCCTATGGTAAGTGAAACAGATACCGCAAGCGTCATCACAAAGAGCACACTCGTATCTTTCTTTTTTGGTAGCGGAGCACAATAGTACCAGGAAAGCACGGTGAGACCGAGCCAAAGGCCGCCAAGAAAGTGCATTGGAATATCAAGCCACCAAATATAAAAGAAAAGATGCCAATAAAGTGCAACTGCATTTACTAGCGCAATGAACGCAATCAGTAGAATTAAGGCCGCGGGCGGAAAATGGTGCGAACGCATACGTACACAATATGATAGCAAAAAAGCACAAACAAAACATCTCGCACGTACATGACGAAGCGAGATGTTTCAGATTTGCCTCAGAATCTGCTCAGTTGGATGCAGTGCGAGGCGTCTTTTGGAAAAATTTTTCCTGCTGTATGGTAATACTGCTGGGTAAATTTTTTAAAAGACAACAATGCAATGCGCCGACTGAGCAGATTCTGAGAATATTCGGAGGGAACCTAATGTTTATTAGGTGGGCAACCTCAACCAATGATCCAAGAATCATGGTGATTCGGTCAGCCCCATTCCAGAACTAGGGTTTCTCCGAATACTTTGTCATTATAGCACAAACGTTATCCACAGGAAATCCGATACTTTTGATATATTTATACGCCTGTTTTCCCCAAGTTATCCCCATTTGGAAGCTAAGCTTCCAAAAATAGCTTGGTTGAGAGATATTTTTTACTATTCCATAATTCCATCAAGATTCACGTCGTAGAGTATTGCTTCGGAGACGAGGCGATAATTGAGTATATCCTTCTTGTCACCCAGCCAAAGATCGAGTTCGCGCTCCGCCTCCTCTACTTGGTCTGAACAGTGCATGAGGTTGCGTACCGCACGATCGTCAATGGCAGCAATGTTATAGGAGTCGAGAGTGTAGTCACCGCGAATCGTACCAACATCGCTCGTAGATGGCTCTGTTTCTCCAACAAGCTTCTTCACCACAGAAACCGCAGAATTACCCTCAAGTGCGATCATGACAACAGGACCGGAAGTCATAAACTTCACTAACGCGCGGATAATATCTTTGCCGAATTCAATAGGTTCTTTATCCACAACTAGCCCATGTGCCCTGCGGTCTTCTGCAATTTTTGAACCCTTTTTCAGGAACCAAGCATCATCTTTGGCATAGTGATCCCATAATTTTTTCTCTTCAAGCATGAGTAATTTTAGAGAGATTATTTTAAGTCCGGCGCGCTCGAATCGACCGATAATCTCGCCAACCAAAGACCGCTGCACCGCGTCCGGCTTGAGCATAACAAAAGTTCGTTCTTTCTTGGGATGTTTATGTGACATAGATACTACTTACAACTGGTAATTGCGTTCATCGTAACAGAAACAAAAATGCACGCAACCATGTTTGTGTTGCGTGCATTTTTATTAACCTGACTCAGTCCCTTGGAACTGTTACCTTTGTTTCAAGTTTATGATGAATTAATATTTCGTAGATCTCCTTGGGAGAGATTGGGGTTGTCTGCTGTTTCATCATCGCAGCAAGTTCCTGCTTAAATGCACCAATTTTTGCAAGCTCTCCAAAGTCTTTTGTATTTGCTCCATAATTCATAAGATTCCTCACTACATCAAATTCAGTACTGGAAAGTGGTCGTCCTGCGATCTTCTCAAATAAGCCGGTCAGGTGTGTGACTTCTTCTGCACCGGGAATGACTGGCGCTGGAGCACTACTCAGATTTTGTGGAACTCGTACTCCAGGTGCGCGAGGATTTCCCTGAAAATATGCCGATTGACCCACTCGATCGGCCGGTGTTGAAACATACGCCGCAGGACCACCTGGTATGAGAAAACTTTCCCTTGTTTTGGGGTTTAGTATGACCGGTTTTGGTTCTACGCTTGCTTTGTGCTGATCTGTTATAGCGTAAAGTGGATTGCGTAGTTTTGGGATAGCACTGGTGGCAGGAAGGGGGGCAGACTTCTGTGGTGTCTCTACTACCCTGGGTGTAGAAGAGGGAGAAGTAGTCGCGGATTCAACCGACACTTGATGAGGCAGAGGGGGTGCCGGTGGAATAGGCGAAACTGTTTTCGTGGGTGTCTTTACTTCTGGTTTAATTTCTTCCGGGAAGTCCACCATGGACTCTGCACCTTCAATTGTTTTTTCAGGATTGATGCGAAGTGCATTCAACTGCGAATCTACAGCACTCGGACTAAACATTTCCCCGAGCCAGTGACCGAGCGTGGCTCCAGTTACTGCAAAGCCGGCACGAAACCGCGCTGCGGTGACGGCAGTACTTCTGATGGTTTCTTTTCTTTTTTCTTCAATAGTACTCTGGCGTAACCCCATTAAGCGGTCAACCTCCTCTTTCATTTTTTCACGGTCAACCATGGTGGTCAGTGCACCACGATGGAGCGCCTGGAGGAATGAGAGTTGATTGCCAAGGATTTTTCCCTTGCGCGTATCTCCTGTCTCAAGTGATGACCCTCCAAAATTGATCATACCCTTTCTGAATTTTGAGGCCATAAGCATGGTTGTCTGAGCAATCTTTTTCTCGAGTAATTCTTTTTCTTTTGCATCGGTAGACTGCTCAAGCTTTGCAGAAAGTCGGCCGAGTCGGTCGGTAAAAAACACGGAATCCGTAAATTCTTTAATCATGCGAGTTTTCGCTTCCATTACTACTTCCCCAGCCTCATTGTTGACGATCTTCTTCTCTGCATCAAGGGCGGGTACAAAATACTCAATCTCTTCACGTTCATCTTCCTCACTCATGCGACCACTCACGCGCTTTGCCTTCATGAGTTTTTCCCCTTCTGTTTTTCCTATCTTGTGACCCACCCCGTAACCCACTCCTACTGCCGCTCCATACGATGCGACGCCCACGCCGAGCGCTGCAAGTGACGCACCCAACGTTGGCACCGCCAGTGCTCCCGCAGTCATCACCACCGCACCACGTGCCAGGGAACCATACATGATGAATGTACCTTTTGCTTTCATAAATTCTTTTGCAGCAATTTTCCATGCTGGTGTACGCTCAATGTTGAGTAATGCAGTTTCAGCATCTGGATGTGCATTACACAGCTGATTCATCGCAACTCGCTCATCAAGCGCATTCATTTGAAGCATTGCGCGCTCTTCAGGTTTTTCAACACCATCATCTGCAAACTTTTTGGCAAACACTTCAAGTAGTGTGGCGCGGGCGCTTTCAAAATCGTTCTTTGACCGTTCAAGCATTTTCCTTTCTTTCTGGTTGAGTGTAGTAGTTTCATACTGCCAATCGTGGGGAATTTTTGCATATGCTGTTGCCGTCTTGTTGAAACCTTCAAGTGCAAGGAGGTGCTCACCTGTGAGTTTTTTATCTTCAAGGGAACCAAAAAGGTCTTTTTTGGTTACATAGCCGATGGTCATTTCTCCATTCTCGACAGTAACATCAGGGCCTTCTTCGGCGACCTTTGCGAGCGACTCAATATGCCCCAGTTTCAGTGACAGCCTGCGCATATCGTCTATGCGATTATCATTTACACCTTGAGATTTTGCCAACAGCTCTTTTTCTAGTTCGGCAATTCGGCGGGCGGGCCGAAACACCAGGCTTTGTAGCCCCTTCTTAAACCACCCTGTATTTCCCCACTCTTTTTCTTGAGTTTCTCGGGCTTCTTTTTTTATGTTGGTAAATGTAGCTTGCTCAAGATTGCGGAGTACAAGTAACTGTTTTTCAGGAGTCAAATCTCGAAAAACAGGCAACATGCCGAGCTCACTTTCCTGTACTCCGAACTTTGCTTCAAAAAGTTTTGCCACTTCCGTATTTACTCCTTTCGGAGCAACTTCACCAGCCTTTTGTGCTGGCAAATCAGGTGTTGGGGTCGGAGCCTCTGGATTGACCACAACTGAAGCAAGCTCAGCACTGTGGGCCGTAGTCTCAGCTTCGCTCAGTTCGCTCGCCACATCCTCGTTTACATCAATTCCATACTCTCGTTCGATGAAAGATGCCCACAGCGATCCGATGTCATTAAGCTCAATCTTGTTCTTCGGTGCTGCCTCAGCGGACACAGCCCCCTTCTTGATTGGACTTAGTGTCCAATTTTTGGGAATCTCTGCAAATTTCTTCATTGTCTCCGTATCCCAATTTTCCTCAACCGCTTTGTCGTATGAAGAAGTGCTTTCTAGCCCAGGTATGACATTTTCTATTTGGGGCGAGACAGCATTCGTCGGATTCTGTGAAGCACTTTTTGTAGCTAACTCTTCAGCTTGAACCCTGGCTTCTTCGCGCAGGCGAGCCATCTCGTTCGCTTTTTGAGTACGATATGCCTCAGCCCCCGCAGTAACTACAGCCGTAAACTGAGCCTCCTCCGCCTCTTTAGCCTTCTCCTTGACCTTCCTCGCTTTTGCTTCAGGCGTAAACACCTCCTTGACCTCTCCCGCAATCTTTCCGTCAGTAAAAAGGATTGCTCCCGGTGTTGGGGTCATCGAAACGCGAATATGATGCGTGAGTCGTGGACCCTCAAATGCACAGAGGTAAGGAACTGCGGAGACTTCCTGTCCTTCGGACTCCTGATGTTCCATGAGCCTGATTCTTTTATAATCGAGATTCTTGTCATTCTTAGAGATGGCGCTGATTTCATTAAAAGCACGTATTTCCTCGGGAGTTAAATACGCAAACATCATCCCCGCGCGCATTTCCATTTCCTCCCCACCTCCGGTGAGAAATGAAAGTGTATATGTCTTTTTTTCTAATTTACTTTCTTTGTTGATTTCTGGGTCGTTAGCTGGCTCACTTTTAGCCTCATCTTCTTGATTTTTGTCTTGTTCTATTTTTACAGTTTTTCGTAGTTGAGGTACAGGAATGACCGGATTCGCCTCACCTGGCTCTAGGCTTGATTCAGGAGTAACAAAGCCATGCGCACGATTAAATCGCTCTTCAATATTAATTTCCTTCAAATTAACTATCTCCGGTCGCTCCATGACGGGATGCGCCTTTAAATACCTTGCAACTGCAGGTACTTCGGCAAATGCCAGTAACCAGCGTGCAGCCACGGTGCCCCCATGACCTGCCTCTATCGCCTGCAAGGTGTTTGTGAGAGCCCCAAAAGTTCCCTGGTCTTTTTCACTTGCAAACTTGAGTGCTCTTTTTTCACGACCCTGCCATTCATTCTTGGCTTTCTGTTTAATAACAGGATTGGTACTCACCAAAAGAGCATCGAGTTCTTCCCATGAAAGATTCACCAAATCGAGTGGCTCTTTTGTGTTTTTTTTCTCTACTGTGGGTGCAAGCTCAACCTTTGCTACTGCCGTTGTTCCATCAGGGAGCGTATGGACGCTTTCAATCCCGTTATCTCCCTCCACATATAATCCCGTCAGTGTTGTATTCTCTTTATGGTTAACCGGCTCATAAACTATCTTTCTGGTGGCCCCCGCGCGCATTATTTTAGCTAAGGCCTCTTCTTCGCTTATGCGCATATGTTCTGGAGTAAGTCTGTCGTCTGGGTGAGGATCAAGTGAGCCGGCACGAAACACAATCGGAGACCGAGGAGTAGTCTCAAGTGATTCCTCCAATTGGCTCAGTAATGGTGGGGGGATCACTACAGCCATTCCACTTTTCGCATCGAAAATTTTATTACCCTGAATATCAAAAACCCCCGAACTGGTATTGTCAGCTTGGTGCGGAGCGGGTTTTTCTGAAATTTCCTTAAGTACAAACGGGGCAGTTGAGACAACTTTTGGATTTACTTTTTTATCGTCCATAGATTTTTGAGCCTGAGTTGCCTGTTGCTCTGCAAGAATACCCGCATCAATGCCACTTGCAATAATTGCAGCAAATTCGGCATCCCGTCTTTCGTGCCCCAGCTCATATGCAATCATGCGGGCTACCTCAGCATTAAGATTATGCTGTTTAAAAACCGAATTTACACTCGGGTCACCTTCACTTGATTTTCTAATAGCTTCTGCTATTTCGGGTGGAAGCGTATCCAGTCGTGAGGTAGCTTCTGCAATACTCTCCTTGAGCACAGCGTCAGACTCGGTAAGCTTCCTCAAGGCACTTACTTTTTGTCGTTCAACATCAGCGATCTTTCCATTTAATATTTTTAGTTGCTTCTCTTTTGCCTCACCCTCGGGCAATTTTTGAGCTACCTCAAGTTTTGACTTCAAGTTCGTCAACCCGCGAGTAATACTGAATCGCACATCATTGTCGACGTTCAAATCTTGGTGCGCTTGTTCCTTTGTGCTCTTTGCATCAATAATTACGCCAAACAAATTTCGAAGACTGTCGACTTCAGCTAGGCTGGCCTCGGGGGACACGTGCACAATCCCAACTGGCGGTTCTGTGGTTTTTGGACTCTGGACTTCTTCCGCTTGGATTGTATCCTCCAAAGCAGTGGGCGAAGTGCGGACCGCTGAGATTTTTTCAATTTCTTGAAATTCCTCCATGCTTACTATCGCATTATTTTTAGTTTCAAATTCATGCTTGCGCGCAAGGTCATCTATCAACAGTTCAGCTGCGTCTCCGGAGACATCATTCGCAAGAAGAAGCTGCTCTAGCTCATCCTCTTCATCCTTGAACCGCACCGCACGTTCCGCTGGAGTTTCCATTGTAACTTCGAGCGAATCTTCTGGCTGGAATGCTATCATATTAAAATTATATCAAAAAATAACGTTTTGTCAACTCACTACCCAGTTGATATTGTTTCGTTAGTATAGCAAAAAACACATGCTAGGGCACGTGTGTTTTATTGAATTTCAGGTGTGCACTATGCCTCTCTATCCCATCGAGAAACCGATGGTGTTGTGGGTGCCGGAATTGACTGGGGTGTCATCCTCGGAACAGGGGTGGGGGGAACTGGTACAGCGACGGGTCTTGGGTTCAATATAGTATCCACATGCAGTGTTGGCGTTTTTTTGAGTTGCACACGTAGAGCGCGCTCGGCATAGGCATCAGCAGTCTCGCCGGGGGCGGGGCGCACTCCAGTGCCCTGTAAGATTTTCTGCATTAGTCCTTGCGCTTGTGTAAATTCTTTTCCTGCAGGAGTTGACTCCATCCCAGGAAGGACCTTTTGGTTGAGCAGTCTTTCGGCAGAATACGATGGTGAATTAAAATCAAGATTTCCGCGCACCGAAATCTGCTTGTTCATCAGATTCCACATCGTGTGGCCACGTTCGACTAACTGTTTATCAGTTGGGGGTACCGAAAGCTCCTTGGCCATGCGATCGAAATACGTGCCCGCAGGCTCATCTACCCCCGGACGGAAACCCATAGCTTGTGCTTTACGTAAAAGACTTTGCATCTGCAAGCGTGCGATTTCCGGAGAACCTGCCTCACCTCGCGGAAGTTTTGCATTATAAATATCCATCGCCCGCTCACCTCGTACTACCCCCCAATTTGAATTGCCACCAATTCCCTCCTTCGCAATGAGCCCCCACTTGTCGGCAATCATCTTTGTTTCCGGACTCACCTCACCACGCGGAATCTCGATGGCCTCAGCTTGTTGCGGGGCACGCTGCATGCTCGGAACATGTTCAGCTGTTTTCTGTGCAACTTCCTCTGGCAAAACAGTAGTTTCTGGCTCACGTGCCGGAGTGGGCAGTGAGGAGGGAGGGGTGGACTGTGGATTTTTAAACGACTGTTCGTATCTATTCAAATAATCTTGCGTCGACTCACCGTGGATTACCTTAAAACCTTTCGTTTTCATAGCATAATTGAGTGCTTGCTTCAGGCCACTGAAGTTTTCTGGCAAATCTTTATTCGCCCGAAGATCCTCCGGCGTCATCAGTCGTGCCTTATCCCAGGTAGCTCCCGAATGTATAGCCTCGCTCGCACGAGTGCCGAACGATCCAAAGCGATTGTTGTACGAATCAAACCGCGCTATGTATTTTTCTACGCCTTCACCGGGAACGGTAGCGAAATCCATCTTCCGAATACCCTCGATACG
>JAYSSO010000103.1:0-2984 GCA_043720495.1 Candidatus Lloydbacteria bacterium
CGCTGCGGGATTGTGGAACTACCATTTGAGTTACGGGACATAAAAACACAACGTGGGGTGTGTTTTTTAACGGGTGGGTCTTATTGGGGAGCAAGTCTAGTAAACAATTTGTTTACTATATGAAAAGTTATAATCTCGAAAAAGTGCTCTTTGGTCACCTTATAGAAAAGCGTAGAACGACGACACTTGATGTGGTCGCTCACTTTGAGAAAAAAGGGTATACGAAACAAGGTGTTTACAAAGTGTTACGGAGGCTACGCGTACAAGGAAAGACCTTGTGGGTAAAAACACGCGTGGAGGTACACCTACTGTGGCTGCATCGCGAGATTGATCGCCTCGCTTCCGCCTTACTGAAAAAAGAAATAGTTTTTTCAAGAGTTTAACGACCGAAAGAAGTTCTACCGTGTAAAAACGCTCGCTGAACTGGATAACGTATACGGACAAATATTCATCGCGCTTATTTCCTCTCTTCCGGAAAGCACAAAGAATTTTTTATTTTACGACTTACATAACTATACCTACGTCACGACTGTTCCTATCGTTGACTGGTATATTGATTTCATCATCAAGCAGGGTGGAAATATTTGTCTTCTTGTGGGCTCGACGTCTCCCCTGGATCTTCTGCTCAAAAAGAAAAATAAGATGAAGATGATCCACATGCACTGCATCGAAAGAAAATGGAATACGATATTTTCTGTATTTGATGACTACGTGATCACGATCTCTCCGGACAAACTCCTGCTTAAGAAGATGGATCTTTTGTTTCAAAGTCACAGCGAAGACGCCATTTGCAAATCTATGGGAGAACTCTATGTGGAAAAAGGAAGTTTTAAGATTGTTGTTGAAAAGAACGAGAAGAAGGCACGCAAGATCGAAAAAGAATTTAAAAAGTATTTCCAGTTGAAGTAATACTCGGGAATCCGTCCAGACGTGGGTTTGAGATAGCACCGACAAATGTCGTCCCTCGGGATGACAACGATTGAAGAGGTGTATCGCATTGTGAGTGAATATGAGTAGAAAAACTATGCATTTCAGCAATTTAGTGGCAAATTTGCATAGTTTTACATAGTTTTGTATAATTTTGCATATGTCAGAAAGACTCATTTCCATTGGTGATACAGCAAAAATTCTCGGTGTTTCTATTGATACGCTACGTCGCTGGGACGAGAGTGGGAAGTTTCTTGCGATAAAAACTCCAGGCGGACACCGAACGTATGATTCTTTTCAGATTGCACTTTTCACGAGTGATGTAGCGATACTCGCGCAAAGATGGGCAGAATTTGGTGGAGAGATTGCCTCCGAATTTTATTGTGGGAATCATGCTGTTTTTCAAACTCGCCTCACGAGGATGGAATCTGAATTAGGAAGAATGGGAAATATTTCAGGAATTGTGGGTTTTGTTACTGCGATTACGGGGGAGCTTGGTGATAATTCGTTCGCACACAATGTCGCAAACTGGCCCGATGATCCTGGTATCTTTTTAGCGCACGACACAGCACGACGGCGCGTTATACTTGCCGATCGAGGCAACGGAGTATGGAAAACTTTGAGGCGCGTGCGCACAGCGCTTACAAACGATGAGGATGCGCTCCGTGTCGCATTCACTGAAGTTGTTTCTGGGCGTGCACCAGAGGCACGTGGCAACGGACTGAAGTTTGTCCGCGAGGCGATTGTCGCAAATGCATTTCACTTGTATTTCCAATCAGGACAAGCACTTGCCGAAGTAGATGCGACATCTGGACTTTCGATTAGCGCAAGACTAAACCCCGTCCGAGGATCGTTCGCATTATTCGATTATTCTCAACAGTCATCATGAAAATCATGCTCAAAAATTTTGGCACAACGCTTGTTTCTCGCCAATCTGGAAGCGAGGCGTGGAAGGCATTGCAACCGATGTTGTCTGAACTAGAGGCAGCTGAGCTTCTTGAAGTCGACTTCTCAGGAGTCATTACATTTACTCCATCGTGGGGAGATGAAGTACTCACACCACTTGCAAAGACGTATGGACAGCGGATGCGCATCCTCGATCTCTCCCAAAATCCTGCGATCGAATTCACATTACGTTTTCTTGAAAGAACAAGCGGTGTTCAGTTATTGAGTGAGGGTAAGGACGAGCAGTAGGTTTTCTGAGTCCACTTCCATCGACCGGTTATTTGACGATATCCAACCAGAATGTATACTTTGGTTATGAATACAAAAACAGTTATCAACATCAAGATTGATAAAAAACTCAAGGCAGATGCACAGCGCATCGCAGGGATTTTGGGACTTCCGCTGGGTACTATTGTAAATGCACAACTTCGAGATTTTGTGCGTGAGGAGCGTATTGTCTTTTCAAACCCGCCCACTCCAAATAAAAAAACAGAAAGTTTTTTGCACAGGGCCGTACAGGATGCAAAATTAGGAAAGAATGCCTCTCCGATATTTGCATCAGGAAAGTCTATGGATGCGTATCTCGCTCGCCAGAAATAGATAATGCAAATAATTCTCCACAAGAATTTTGTAAAGGCATTTAGCAAACTGCGATCGAGTGACAAGGAAAAGTTTCGTAAACGCAGAGACATATTTCTCGAAGACGCATTTCATTCCACGCTCAATAATCGCGCCCTTCACGGCAAGTTTGCTGGCGTGCGGAGCCTCAACATCACGGGTGACCTCCGTGTGCTCTACGTGTCTCTCGATGTAAATGTCGTCGAATTCCTAACCATCGCCACTCATTCTGAGCTGTATGATTGATTTTTGTCAAACGTTATACAGGATAAAATATTTAAAATTTTAATAAGATCGCCCTTTGCTGGCTCGCCACCCGCAAGTCGCA
Source organism: Candidatus Lloydbacteria bacterium (assembly GCA_043720495.1). GTDB lineage: Bacteria > Patescibacteriota > Minisyncoccia > Phycocordibacterales > UBA6899 > MHLP01. Next base: position 2,819 of record JAYSSO010000103.1, read on the forward strand.
TGCGAAGCTCTTTTAGTATGTACCAGTGCGCTTCCGTGAAATCATCGGGATTGTAGTTTGGTGCGTCAACAGTAGACTTGCTCCCCAATAAGAAAAATGAGAAAATAAGTGAATGAACATCACCAAACTTGCCCATGATCCCCGCGCTATTAAAGCGCTCACGGGT
>JAYSSO010000104.1:0-1178 GCA_043720495.1 Candidatus Lloydbacteria bacterium
GTGAGGGCCGTCATCATTTGCGTGAGCCCTCCAGGCGCTCGATTGACGCCCGAATTGCGCTCCCACAGTACTGCTCCAGTACTAATATCCGCAACTACAAAAGCCTTTGCTGATATATTTGGAGGTGCACCTTCTCCACGAAGATAATAACGTGAAGAAGTCGCAAATTCACTTTCGGCTGCTCCACCCTCAATATACACACTTACTCCCCGTGGAATGAACTCATACACTTCGCGCGCATCATCCGTGCTCAAGCGAATGCATCCTCCTGAGTACCCAATAGGCACCGCCTTGCCGTTTGTATACGTTGGCCAACCATGAATAAAGAAATTTCCATAAAACTGCATACTGTAAGGCATCCATGTGTGCCCTATGGAAGAGTAATGCTTTTTTTCTTTTAGCTGGATGGTATATCTTCCCGTTGGTGTTTCCCATGGGGTACCAGGTCTACCTTTTGAGAGAATGGGAAACGACTTGATCAGCACCCCATCTTCGTAGAGTGAAAGAATCATCTGATCGAGGTTTGCTATCATTGAACGCCCATTTTCACTATTCTCGCGATTAACGACAATGCCGTCGCGAGCCGCAAATCGATACAAGAGTGCCAGGGACTGATCCGCTGCAGTCTGCTCCTTCGGAAGAAGGATGCTACCACCGATTGCGAGTGCGAGCACTGATAACCATGCGCCAGCAAGCAGGAGTATTGTCGAATGACTCTTCATGGTCTATCCCCTGAGATGCTTACGGATATTGCTCATTCTTATCGTAAAAAAGAAGAGCGTTGTCGCAACAATTGCACCCAGTGTATAGCTTCGCTGTTTTAGCATAAAGAAAGTATAGCAACAAAATCCACCTTTCTAAAGTGCATCTTGCCCCACATCACTTTTTCGTCGCCGACGCAACCGAAGTCCAACCTGAACAAATGCAACCGCGAGAATAAGTCCTACAACGATCGCTCCTTCAAATTTTTTTACATTTCCAAGGAATCGCTCTAGGGCATCACCAAAAATGTATCCGCCAATAACGAAAGTAAATGCCCAAACGATAGCACCTAAAATATTCAGAATGGAAAAACGCAACGCGGAAACCCGACTAGTGCCGAGCACAATTGGAGTGATGGCACGAAACCCATACAAAAATCGAGAACCAAAAATGAGCCAATTTTGGTGTCGCTCAAG
>JAYSSO010000105.1:0-7317 GCA_043720495.1 Candidatus Lloydbacteria bacterium
CGGAGGTGGAGAGGTCAAGGGAGGCGGATGAGGAGACGACACCTCCCGTGGTGCGGAGGATGCCGTTTGCGAGCCAGTTCAAGTTGAGGGAGTTGGAGACCACTTGGCGGGAGGAGGAGGCAGTATTCGTGATATTAAAATTGGTACTCGTTGCATTGCCGATGAGCGCGATGCCTATCGTCGATGATGCGGAATTAAAATATTGAAGAGTGGATGAACCAAGTCCAATCAGTCCTCCATTAAAAAATGATGCCGTGGAACTGGTGGCGTTAAAATAATCAGCGACAACTTGTCCTGCGACAGAAAGTTTTGCAAATGGAGACGAGGTACCGATACCGATGTTGCCATTGTTTGCTGCGGTGAAAATAGTGGTGCCTCCGGTGGTGAGTGCAAGGACGTTTCCACTTCCCTGCTGATTGAGGGTGAGGAGTGTGTTTGTGGAAGAAGTTGCTATCGTAGAAGTTCCCGACGTGCGTACAAAATCTTGTGAGTCGAGTCCGTCGAGTGTGTCGGCAACAAATGCGGCAGGGACTGCACCGAGTTGCTTGCGTGGCGTCATCTCACCATCCCACACAGGGGTCGTTGATGTACCACCAATCTCCACTCCCAAGTACAGTGTTTGATTGAAGTTGATATTTGCAAGTGAGGTGACTTGTCCGAGCATGACCGACAGGAGACCACTTGCAGCAGGCACGCGGGTAGGGGCGGTGTTGTGCATTTCCTCCCAAATATTTGTGGTGGTCGCAGAGACCGGTGAAACGTACAGACGGAAAGCGATGTTGTAATTACCATCAGGGATAGCGACACTCGAGCTGTTCGTGAGCTTGGCCTGATAGTTAATCTGTTTGGGAAAAAGTGAGGTCTGCGCAAATGCAAGGTTGATATCGGTCACCAACATTCCGAGCGTCAAAAAACATGCGAGCAGTGCACGCACCATACCGAAAATTGGCCTATTGTTCCACAGTGACATTGGTGTTTCCCAAACAAGAACGAATTCCCATTAGGTGCATATATTTTAACAACATTTAGTGCTCATGATGCATTCATGAAAACATAGCTGGGGATTACTCGAAGCATATTTATTTACGTGGCATTTTTTATTCGACAAACAGTTTGACCACACACCAATGCGTCAAATTGCCCCTCTAACAAACGTAATTTAACTTATACACGACGGGAGAGGCGCTAAAGTTTCTTTTTTCTCTAGTGAGTCATTATTGCGAGTAAAAAAGAATGAAATAAATACAACACAGAGTTTTTATTATGCAATATATCATTGCCTGATTCCATGAAGTCGTGCGATGATAGGTACATGTTAAAGAATTTTTTTGGGGACCACCACTTTAAATTATTACTCAGTGCACCAATTATTTTTTTAGTAATTTTTGCAACCAACAGTCCATATGCTGGAAATATTTTTTTATTACAAACGACAGGCGATATTTTTCTTACTGTAGGAGAAGAGACTCCCATTGCACTCCAGGTACTCACAAAATCTCCAATAAATGTGATTGGTGGAACTGTCACTTTTTCCAGTGCTACTCTTGAAGTAGCATCAATCACGCGAGCTGGTTCGCTTATTGATTTGTGGAGCGAAGAACCGACATATTCAAATCAGGAAGGCACCATTCAATTCTCTGGTGGGATAGTTGGAGAAAAATCAACCGCAATCACCAATGGGGATGTGCTTACGGTAAACATGCGAATGAAAAATGCGGGTGTGGGTGTCGTCTCAATTACCAATGCACAACTCCTTGCAAGCAACGGCGAAGGTACGAACATTGTCAGTGGGCACAACACGCTCATCTTCTATGTTAGAGAACCCGGGGCAGCGTCTCCCGATGTAAACAATGATGGTGTCCTCACGATTGCTGATGTGAATATGCTCTATCTGAAATCATTTCGCTCGTACGATTCGCGCTATGACCTCAATGCCGACAAAAAAATAAATTGGGCCGACGTTAAGGAACTCATCGCACTATTTTAAAAATATTCTCAGTCAATGCAGGGTTAAATGGTCTATTCTCTTTTGCGAAGCACTACTTGTCCCTGTGACGAAGGAATTGTCTCAAGCACAACTTGATCTGTACCTCCAACTCGCAATGCTCCACCCGTCGCCACCTGATCGCGACGTTCATTGGACTCTGCGTTCAACTCTTCGCGAAGTCCGCTCAGTACTCTGCGCAAAAAGAAAAACAGCAGTAACGCTACAACTATCGCAATGAGGACACCTGGGTGTCGAGAAATCATACCCAAGAAACTGGGTTCTGGTGTAAAAATTATTTCATTACTTTGGCGAGACACTGCACCACGGTCATCAAATGTGGTTGCCCACACCTTGTACTCGCCCAGTGCGAGGGGCACACTACTCACAAAAATTACACTACCGGAACTATTTGTCCTCAATTTTTCAGTGAGTAACTCACCGCCATTAAACGTAGTGACAATACTTACTTCAGCATTCGGCGTTGCCATGACTTTTATGCTTTGATTATTCCCTTCTTTGGGAGCATCACCAAAAAGCATGAGCGCTGGCTCCGGTAAATATCCCACTTCAAATGTAAGTTCTTTTTTGACACTATTTCCTGCTTTATCAAAAACCGTCATTGCTATTTTATGTACACCTTGAGCCTGCGCACGGAATTTGTAGCGATGCGTACCATCATCACGCCAGACATCTTCCGGCCCATCATTCACTGAAAAAGAATATGTTGCTATGCCCGATGGAAAGTCCTTTGCTCCTACGAGAAATGTACAATTAGGGTCGGCGATATCAGCTCTTTGCAGCTCGACAAAGGTTACATCTGTGGGTTTTCTTCTATCAACCTGGAGACGATAGTGTGCTACCTCAAATCCCTTGTCTGTATCTACGGAAGCATGAAAGTATGAAACGCCGTCTTCGAGGCTCGCAATTATTTTTTCACGGATGGGTGGAGCATAGCGTACGCTCGGCAGTCCCGATGCCCGCTTATCATACCCCAAGTAAATAGCCTCCGCTTCAACGGGGTATTGAATTTCAAAGACCGAAGACGAAGCGGAGTACCACGCATCCTGATCCGGGTGAGTTTTCGAAGTCAAGATGAGTGAAGGGGTGACCGTTGCTAAGCCGAGAACCTCTCCAAGAGACGGAGAGGTGGCGGCTCCACTGCCCCCCCCATCAACTTCAACCTCAGCAATATTCAGCTCTTCCGGTTTTATGCGAAATTTTCCACTACTAAATCCAGTGAGGATGTTACTTCCCGCCCCATTTGAGGCAACTATTGTTGATCCGCTTTCAAAGCGCATAACCACCTCTCCTACGACCTCGGGTCTCACTCGAATTGTGAGTATGGTCTGTTTTTCGAGAATTGTTGAAGTTGCAAACCATCCTTCAAAACTAATCTCCCCCACTACAGCGTCAACGATAGGTATCTGTACCCACGATGAAATGAGTGACCCCTCCGTGATGACGTGAGTAACCGTCAATTCATCTGGATTATAGGTGAGTCGGGCACCGACTGCTTTGACCTCTTGTCCATCTGATGAGAGGAGTATGCGCAAGGTGACATCCTCGTAAACGTGGAATGTGCCCACAGGCGGAGCAATGGACATCGTTGCATCGGCTCCAAGTGCCATGAGAGGGAACGCAGTAAGTCCTAGGATGAATCCTCCCCAAAGAAAAATAATTTTGTATCGAAGATTATTCATATCATCGCTTCCTTGAAAAAAGTGGCAAGGCTTGTGTATTAACTTAAAACAACGCTACGTCGGGTCTGTTGGCTGGGGACGCGTCAAATAGCGTTGCAACAAAAATGCTCCACCAAGAATGACAATGACTCCAAACACGAGTACATACCACCACGTTGACCAGGTGGAGACGTCCAATAATTCATTACCTGTCTTTTTTATTTCGACGTTTGTAGGTGCAAGAATTGTTTCCTGAACATTACCTGCATGGTCAATGGCGCGCACAATGATACGACTTCCTAGTTCTTGGTCGCGAAGCACATATGGACTAACCGCATTCACAAATAACGCAATCTCGCGAGGAGTTCCGCGAACCATCCCCAAGCTTTGTGGATCATCTTCGCTCACCTCATAATGATGCACTCCACTTTGTTTGTCTATTGCCGAGAAAATGAGAAAATGTTTTCCTTGAAACATCTTTTCATCTTGATGAAGCATGGGAGCAAAAATATCTGGCTTGATTACATCCGCATGGACAATCTCGAGCCACTCATTTGGTGCACCACTTGACGCTACGGTGCGAGTGAAAGTACCCACCTCCAGAATGAGGGGCACGGGGGTTCCAAATCCATCATTTTCGAGCACCATCGTACCTGCACCAAATGTAATCGGCATGGGGAGTGGTCGAGAAAGTGCTGTGTCTCCCGAGGCTTCACCAGGAATATTGAAAATCACCTTTGCAATAATATTTGTTTTACCTGGATCACCGAGAATTCGCCCACAGTATCCGGCTGGAATACCCCCAGAAAATGAGACGAGCCCTCTCTCGTGGTCCACAACAGGCTCACTGGGCCAGAGCGTAAGGACTGACTCCCCCTTTGAGACCGCTGACGCATTCATCAACCCCTTGGGATAAATAAGTTCTACTGTTGTGGCATTTATACACTCGTCGACGCCGGGGTCGAGACGTACAGTGATGACGAATGTGTCCCCTGGGCCATATGCCCCCTTACTTGGGTCGATGGAAAGTGTGGCAGCATGGGCAGTCGGTAGCGAGTGGAAAGCAGAGAAGAGAAAGACAGCAATGAAAGCCACGGCTATCGTTGTATAAACTGGTCTCGTACTCTCACTTTGATTAGGACCTGGATAAATGCCTTGATTCAAAAATTTCATGTGTGCTTATATTGTATCTCTTCTGCGCTCTACTTTCTACTCCCTACTGACTCATTACCACTCTCCCTAATACAAAAACATTCAAATTTGGATGCAATTTAGGTTTTTCGCCAGAGCGATGTCGGAGGAGCTTTATGAGCTATACTGCTCCCCGACTCGTTCTGGATGAAAAACATGAAGTGGGCCAAATTTGGAAGTTTTTTAGCCGGTCCAGTTAAAGAGGAGAATGGAAAAGTCCGTAAGATTCACTTTTCCATCAGCATTGAGGTCTGCAATCTCGTGATCAGTCCCGAAGTGAAATAGTAAAATCGAAAAGTCAACAAGATTTACCTTTCCATCTCCATTCATATCCCCATTCTTCGGAGTAGCCACGTCCCGTAAACCCACGTAAAAATTTACTGCCTGACTGAACCCACTTTTAGCCTGGTCACCAACTCCAAATTGCTCAAATATAGCTTTCACAGAGTGAAATGCCTCGTCTTGAAGTCCGAGTGCCGGCATATTTGCACCCCAGAGTCCGGCTGAAGATGATGTGGCAACCGAGCGAGGATTTTTTTCTTTGTCCACATAAAGTGAAACTTTTGCAGAGGGCGCAGTTGCACCAAAGGCATCAAGCAAATCGGTCACCTTCACTTTCCTTGTCCTCACATCGATCGTAGGTGGCAAGAACACATTGGAGACAGTTGTAACTGCATTTTGCGAAACCTGAAAGGTAGTGGTGAAGGTAATAGAACGCAAACCCAATGAGTCAGTTGCCCAAAAACCAAACGTGGTGGCGCCCGCAGTCACATCCGATGTTTCATAAGTAAAATCAGCGCTCTGAGTTGCCTGTATCACGCCCACAATAGTGCCATCTTTGAGCACATTAATTGAGGCACCTGGGTATGCTTTTCCCTCGAGCACCACGCGCGTCTGGGCACGTACAGGAGTGACACCGTTAAAGTCGCCACCTCCTCCGTTCCCTCCTCCCGCGGGTGGTGGCGGAGGTACTGGTGGCGTGGAAGTTGGCGTCGATGTCGCCGGAGGTGCTTCCTGAACACAAATGTTGCTGCAAAGATCTCCATTCGCATTGTTTCCATCGTCACACTGCTCACTATAGAGCGCCTGTAGTGTGTTGTCTCCGCAATATGGGCCATATGCAGAGCAGTTGAAATTACACCTGCGACCTATGGTCGACGTGGCATATGAACCGTCATTAAACAAAGCTCCCGTATCACACACTTCCCCCGGATTGGGTAGTCCATCTCCGCAAATTGAAATAATGATTGTCGTCGTTGCAACAGCTCCGCTTGCGGTGGAGGGAGCCGAGAGAAACATTGAAACAGAGACTACAAAAGAAATTCCCAGTAGAGCAAAAGTTGCACCATTTTCTAAAAAAGTCCGAAGCGTAATCGTGTGTAGGAATGAAAATACACTCATGAATAATTACCTTCTTCGGGAAAGGTCGATGACTCCCCCACTTGATGGACGAATACGAGGACGTTCTGCGACGCGTGGGGCTGATGTAGTTGGTGAATCATCACCCATCTTCGGCGCTCGACGGGACTTTTTTCTACCACGCAAAAACACAAACAACAGAATAATGAGTGCGAGCAGGCCGGACGGAACAATAACCGAGAGTTGCTGATTTAATGAAAGTCCCTCGAACCCATATTGTTCATATCCGGTAATTGTGCCCGCTGGCAAAATTGAAAAACCCAACTCACCCGTCGAAGCGTTACGTTTTTCATCTTTTTCAATTGAGTATTTCACTCGGTATCCTCCCGGTGGAAGCTGTGTCGGCAAATAGGCCATGACTTTTCGTGTATCAAAAGGGAGAATCTCTTCAATGACATTTGTATTCTCAATCGTTTCGAGCAACTGCTGACCCGCAACATCGTAAATCTTCATCGAGACTTTGTATGGGGCGCTGGGAACATTTCCCGTGTTCTGAATGTGCATTGCGAACTTCACCTTTCCGGGAAAGTTGAGCCAGAATTTTTTATATCCTTGTTCTGCTTCAAACAGTTCTACGCGACGCACATCAAAATTATAAATTTTATCGACAACGCTGAGCTGAACATCAATCTGTGCACCAAGTGCTATAGACACTCCTGTCGATTGACTTGCAGAAGCGGAAGTACGAATACGAATATTTCCATTGTATGTTCCCAGCTTTGCATCATCGGGTACGCGAACAGTCACATTAATCCGCACTTGTGTCTCACCTCTCGGAAGGGTGAACTTGAGTCCACGATCAAAAGAGAACCACGACTCGATGGCTGGTAGGTTTAGTCCGAGTTCCGCAGTGAGGTCGTCCACAGGGTCACTCCGAACGATGATGATTTCTTGTGTGTATTCACTTCCCGGACGAAGAGTGTCGTTGTGCACGTACGGAGGGGTAATACCAAAACCAGCGAAAGCAGTATTCGCGAATCCTCCAAGTAGGACGAGTAAAATGCCAAAAAATATCCCTCGATTCCTGTGCATAAATAGGGC
>JAYSSO010000106.1:0-22049 GCA_043720495.1 Candidatus Lloydbacteria bacterium
ATACCAGCCACGCCACCACAAACGACAAGGAGTATCGCGAGTCCGCACATGGAAGCAACAAGACCTGAGGTATATAGCGTGCAGTGTGCGAGTTCCGCATCGGGATTTTCTTCGTCTCGACCAATAATGCCGAGCAGTTTGCCTGCCCAGTTCTGACGGAGCGAGAAGCCGACTGCAGAGTATGCAATGCCAGCAAGATGGATGACTGATGCGGGAGTAAGGATTCCACCCACCAGGATGGCAACGAGCCACGAAGAGCCACCTGGTGTATCTGATGGGTGATACGACATGGTGCCGTAGCAAAGACAAATTATCCCAACAACAAGGAGGAGGAAAACGACCGAACGTTGAAGCATAGACTTCCTTGATAATGTGCAATTGAACCGATTAAAATACTACCACCACCACAGTAGATGTCAACAGCCTCGATTTTGTTTTCAGAACAGCGAGAGTGCAGTATGATGTGGGAACGAAACAAATATGTATTTATTTTTTGATACAGAAACAACAGGACTACCCCGTAAGTGGCAGGCGCCAGTGACGGATCTCGATAATTGGCCCAGGATGGTACAGATTGCCTGGCTCACCTACAGCAAAGATGGTAATGAAACAGGTAAAGGAAGCTTTGTCATTAAGCCTGAGGGATTCACTATCCCGGAAGAGTCGTCGCGGATACATGGCATCACGACTGAACGAGCGCAGAAGAGTGGGGAGCTTCTTCAGTCCGTGCTTCAAAAATTCGCCGATGAGGTAAATAGCGCAGAGACGTTGGTTGCACATAATATGAGTTTTGATGAAAAAATTGTTGGTGCAGAATTTTTACGGAACAATCTCACTAATATCCTCGAATTAAAAAATAAAATTTGCACCATGGAGGGATCAAAGGTTTTTTGTGCGCTTAAGGGGCAATATGGCCTGAAGTGGCCCAGGCTCACAGAGCTACACCAAAAATTATTTGGAACTGACTTCAGAGAGGCGCACAATGCTGAGTATGACATTAAAGCCACAGCTAGGTGTTTTTGGGAGCTCAAAAAGCTCGGTGTTTTATAAATAAAAAACCGACTTGCGTGGAGTACGGTTCTTACTTTTCTGTGCCATGGAAAACATCAGCCTCCAATCATTTTTGAAAGGCGGGAGTAGCGGACGCAGAATGCTCTTTGCATCAGTGCACCGACAACGAAGGCAATAAACACGGTGATCAAAGTTATTTATCCACTACTTTTATTGCGCCAAGTAGGTCTCATGGTGTACATTCACTTCGTACCGGACTATTCGGTATAAAACAAATGCCCTCCATAGTCGGGGGGCCTTTGTTTTTTATAACACTTGAGCATTTTATTCAATTTTTGAGACTCTGTGTGAGTACTGCCATATGTGTTATACTTGAATTATATGACAACCTTGCTCGTAAAATGGCTACTGAGTGCAACATCAATTTTCCTCGTGAGCTATTTTCTCCCGGGTATTGAGGTCCCGAGTTTTACCGTTGCACTTATTGTGGCGTTTGTGCTCGGTATACTGAATGTGACTCTTGGTACTATACTTAAGTTTCTCACATTCCCAATAACGATTCTTACGCTGGGACTCTTTGCTTTTGTTGTGAATGGATTTGTGTTTTGGCTTGTCCCAAAAGTTGTTGATGGATTTCGTGTTGACTCATTTTGGTATGCTGTTTTAGGTGCTCTCGTTGTTTCTATCGTGACCGCAATGCTTAATCGTATCCTCCTGGGAAGCGACGGCAAAGTTGGGGGTACATAATAGCTTTTTATAATTATGCTCACACAAGGAAATACTTTAGAAAAAAAAATCCGGGTGGTTACCCATAGTGGCACTTTTCACGCCGATGAAATCCTCGCTGTTGCTGCTCTCCAGCTGTATTTTGGCTCAGAGCCATCGGAGTTAATTCGTTCCCGCGATCCTCAAATAATAGCAACGGGCGATTACGTCGTAGACGTTGGAGCAGTCTACGATCCAGCAACAAATCGTTTCGATCATCATCAGCATGGTGGTGCTGGTGTTCGAGAAAACGGCATACCGTACTCAGCGTTTGGGCTCGTGTGGAAACATTATGGTGAAGCTATTACAGGCTCCAGTGTGGTTGCGCGTGCCATCGATGAACAGATAGGTCATCCCGTCGATATGGGGGACAACGGTCTCGATTACTATGGTCTAGTCCGCCCTGACACCCAACCACTCATTTTTCAATATATTGTTGCAATGTTTCGTCCGACATGGAAAGGCGGAGCATCACACGATGACCGTTTTCTTGAACTTGTAGCTTTCATGCGCCGTTTTCTTGAGCTTTGCATACAAGTAGAGCGAGACAAGGAGGAGGGTGCAAAGTTTGTAGAGGAAGCGTACCAGCGGGCCGTCGACAAGCGTGTCATCATTCTCGATGGGGCATATCCCTGGCACGATGTACTTGCTGGGCACCCTGAGCCACTCTATGTAGTAAAACCGAAAAGCCAGAATACATTTTGGGAGGTAGAATGTGTGCGTGATAATCCGCACGGATTTACTAATCGCAAGAATCTTCCCTTGGAATGGGCGGGAAAATTTGATGCGGAACTCGCCAAAATGACCGGAATCGCTGATGCTATTTTTTGCCACAATAACCGCTACATCATAGTGACCGAAACGAAAGAAAGCTCGATTAAGCTTGCGCTAATGGCACGTGATGCGTAGGATGAGTCTTTTCTCTCTTTATTAATCATGGGACCCACTCTGCTTACTCATAATTTCCCCACATATGGCATTTGTCGATGAACTTAATATCCACATCAGGGCAGGCCGAGGAGGCGATGGCGTCAACCGTTTTCGACACGAAAAGGGTAAGGAATTTGCTGGCCCCTCCGGAGGTGACGGTGGTCGCGGGGGAAGTGTCTACGTGGTTGGGTCTCGCGACTTAGGGCTACTATTTAAATATCGTCATGAAAAGCAATTTAGTGCTGAAGACGGCGAGGCGGGAAAAAAAGATAGTCTGCATGGAGCAAATGGTGAAGACCTTGTGCTTAAGCTTCCCATTGGTTCAATTCTCACCAACAAAGAAACTGGAAAGATAACGCAAGTGCTTGCTGAAGATACACCGATACTGCTCCTTAAGGGTGGTGACGGGGGTTTTGGAAATGAGCATTTTAAAAGCTCGATAGTACAAGCGCCAGAGCGCACCACTCCTGGATATCCTTGCGAAGAAGGAGATTACTATGTTGAACTGCAGTTGCTGGTGGATGTGGGGTTTGCGGGATTTCCAAATGCGGGGAAATCATCACTGCTGAACGTGCTCACCAATTCAAGTGCAAAGGTTGGCGCCTACGAATTTACCACACTCGAACCCAACCTCGGCGCATTTCATGGCTACATTTTGGCGGATATTCCTGGACTTATTGAGGGCGCGTCAGAAGGGAAGGGGCTCGGCCATAAGTTTCTTCGCCACATCAATCGCACTAAAATGATTGCGCACCTCGTCTCGCTCGAAAATGACGACGTGGTACTTGCTTATAAAACAATTCGTGGAGAACTTGAAGCCTATAGTAAGGAACTTGCAATAAAAGATGAAATCATCATTTTGACTAAGACGGATATGGTGGATGAGCAGGTGCAAAAAGAGGCGGTCAAAAAACTATCAAAACTGAAGAAAAAAGTATTCCTCATGTCTATCTACGATGACGCCTCGATTAAGGAATTTGCCGATGCATTTGTAAAAATCCTCCGTGATAAGGAAAAGGTGGTGGAAGTGGCAGAAAAAGCTTAATACCCAAGCGTTTTCAGGAAGGGATATGAGAGTAAAAAGAGCTGTGTTAGACTCCTTAATATGGCATATAAGGTAACAATCGGTCTAGAAATCCACGCGGAGCTCAAAACAGCAACGAAGATGTTTTGTGGCTGTAAGAATGACCCCGACGAAGAGCGACCAAACTGGAATATCTGCCCCGTTTGTACCGCTCAGCCGGGAACGCTTCCTGTTATCAATAAAAAAGCAGTGGAGCATGTGCTTCGGGTGGGGACTGCGCTTGGCTCAACACTCGCGGACTTTACTGAGTGGGATCGCAAGAATTATTTTTACCCTGACATTCCAAAGAACTACCAGATCAGTCAATATAAATTTCCACTTGTATCCGGAGGCACTCTTGCGGGCGTAGACATTACGCGCGTTCACCTTGAAGAAGATACGGGAAGTTCACAGCACGACCAAGGCGACTATTCACTTGTTAATTATAATCGTGCGGGAGTACCACTCATGGAGCTCGTCACCGAGCCGGTGATACACGATGCCGAAACTGCGATGCGTTTTGCAAAAGAACTCCAACTCCTCCTGCGCTATCTGGGTGCCTCTGACGCGAATATGGAAAAAGGGGAGATGCGCGTAGAGGCGAATATTTCTATTTCCGAAACAGCAACGTTTGGCACAAAAGTTGAGGTCAAGAATATCAACTCTTTCAAGTCAGTTGGTGACGCAATCGCATATGAAATTAAGCGCCACGCCGAAGTATTAGGGAGGGGAGAAAAAGTTGTCCAGGAGACACGCGGATGGGATGAAAATGCAAGCAAGACGTTTAGTCAACGCAAAAAAGAAAGTGCAAATGATTATCGATATTTTCCAGATCCCGACCTTCCGAAAATGCAGATTTCTGAGATTCCTGAATTTCAAAACCTGAAAGCGACGATGCCCGAGTTGCCTTGGGAGCGTCGCGCTCGTCTGATTTCAATGGGAGTCCCTGCCGAAATTGCAGAAATGTATGTCACTGACATGATGCTTGGGCAAATATATGAAGGTGTGTGCATGATCGTAGACGAAAAACAGCAAGGAAATATAGAGTTAAAAAAATTAGCGTCAAACTACATCTCCAGTGTCATTGCCTCGTTGGCAAAAATGAACAGAGAAAAACTTTCAGAACTTGATAATTTCAAATTTGTTGCATTGTTGTTGCTCAATATTGAGGGCAAGCTTTCTTCGAGTCGCACAAAAGATACTCTCGCCATTTTGTATCACGAAGGCGGTGATCCAATGGAGATTGCCGAACAGAATGGCTTCTTGCAAAAGAGTGACACGGGCGCACTCGAGGCAATTGTGAAAGACGTTATCGCACAAAATGAAAAGGTAGTTATCGAATACAAGGCTGGCAAAACCGCCTCCCTCCAGTTTCTCATTGGTCAATGTATGAAGTTGAGTAAGGGAAGCGGGAATCCAAAAATACTCGCTGACCTAATTCAAAGAGAACTGAGCCAATAGCGGGTTCTGAGGTGCCCATCTTCCGTAAGTGGCGAATTTCTCAAAAGCCCATGAAATGAATGTAAATAAGGATTTTTGGAAGCTAAGGCCCCGTCCATTAATAAGTTGCTATAAAAATGGACGTGGCACAAAGGACCGTCATCACCAAAACTCAGAAGTTATTGTTGGACGAGTCCTAAGCTTCCGAAAACTTGCTTATTTATAAAACTGTGATACAATTTTTCAAGCAGTACAGCCAAGCCCTCAGGCTTTTTTGAGGGTATTCTTTGAAAAGGAACAGATCATGCACACGCATGTGACAGACCACACCAGGGCGACGCCGAAACAACTCGCGATCCTCACTGGTGAGATTGCTGTGGCACTGGCGGAGGCAAATCCCGCATTTGCGAGAGTGCAGAAGCTTCTCGCGAGTAAGTTGGCAACACGAAAAAAAATATCCGCTGCTGTACTCAAGGCACTCGAGATTGAATACGCGCCCGACCCTCGCGTCACCCACTCCCAAAAGCTCTGGGCGAAGCTCGGCATGCCCATCGACTGCGTGGACGACCTCACCATGCCCGAAATACCCGACGGCTGGGCCGGTGTCGCCATCATCCCGACGGTCTCGAACGAAGCGCTCTTTGCACTCTGCAAGCAGCACATCCGGTCGTGGACGTACTACAAAAACCTCGACGACATCAAGGATGAGCAGGATCGCCCCAAGTGCACCTACGTTCTCGGTCATCGTGGCGGTGTGGAGCCCGACCAAGAGCATCTCAGTAAGAGCTACGATCAGTGCATAAGGGAAGGTCTCACCTTCCTGACACTCAAAGAGCGCATTTGTATCGAGCTGCTCTACTTTGCGGAAACAGGAGCGCATCTCGACGTGGACGGCGTCACCATCACCTCCTCGCTTACGATGGATGGCTGTGCGTTTTGCGCCAGTTGGGTCTCGACCATGCGGAAGTTCGACGTGTGCGGCGACTATCGCAGGTATGCCCCTCCGACGGCCGGGCCGCGTCAAGCAGTTTACACCTGAACCTTTTTCCTTTTTCTCTCGTGCGCCCGTTCCAACGGGCGCACTTTTTTGTTGCCAATTATTGATTTTATTGTATTCTAAGGGAACATGGATGTGGGTAACAAAACACTAGCTGAGCTTTCCGAGGAAGCGAAGGAAAAAAGGTACGTCACGCTCGAAGTGGGCGCAAAAGTGTCTGGCTATACGAAAGAATACCTGGAGCATCTTTGTCGCCTCAATAAAGTAGAGTTCCGTCTTTGGAATGGGGGGCAATTCGTAATAGAACTTGAGTCTCTACTCTCGGAAACCCATACGATACTTCTGTCATATGAAGACATTAACTTTGTCGACAAAGAGACGCTCGATGATCCTATCTCTCAGTTCGTCACGCAAATTCTCACTGCGCGAGGTGGCGGAACTGAACCCATAGCCATAGCTACAGCAACCTTAGCCCTGGGAGAAGTACAAGAAAAATTAAAGCAAAAGATTCATGACGGCATTACTCAGTCAATTCCGACCTTTGGTGAAATGAATCAGTTTCCCGAATCCCTTGAGGCAGAGCCCACGCTTTCACGTGTCGGGCACTCTATTGTATCCGACCCATTACATGTGCAAGTTCCACCACCTGAAAACGAAGTGCGCATTCCCCTCCCCAAAACAGAAGTGGTGGATGCAGTTCTCCCTGGAGAAAATCCATTGCGTGCACCAACCCACGTACCCATTAATGCACCTATTGCATCTCCTGTAGCAGCTGCACAATCTAAGTTGCACCAACCCTTTCATTTGCGAGTGACGGGGGAGGGGGTGCCGGCAGTTTTGCCTGAGCAACAAGTTACAACAGAAACAACACCTACCCCCACTGAGATACGTGGAGTGGCTGCGGATGACTCAAGTGTCATCACGCCTACACTTCCAAGGTTTGAGGTCAGGACTCTGGAGCTCCATCCAATTGAGACAGCAGTCGATGCGAGCGAGCACCACGATGACGCTCCACTTTTTCCACTCATTCAAAAAATAACAGAAGTTGCTTCACTTGGGGATTATGTTGCAAGCGAAAACAGCGATTCGCTGCCGGGGATTCCGTATCTCGGTGAGGATAGTCGCACAGTAATCTTCTCAGGTATTGAGTCCCCAGCAGGCGACAAGGCTATCTACCACCCTCTCTATGCTCCCAACCCACGTTCAAGTATGCTTCGTCCCCCGATGCTTCCGATAGTGAAAACTGACCACCAACTTGTGTTACGTGAGACCCACTCACTGGTAAGGAGCCCTGCGCTTAATATTGCCTTTGTTGCGTGTCTAATGTTTACTTCTCTTGCAATAGGCGGATTCTTTTCTGAAACAACCTCACTGTTTCCACGGGAAAATATTGCTACTGTAGTGAGTGCGCTATCTGCTGAGACTGAGCCAGAAAACACCATGAGCCCAACCATTGCGTCAAACGAGCAACAGGTACCGACAGCCGAGACATTCATGCTACCATTTTCTGACGATGTCATTATTTCAACGAGCACTACTCCAAATACGGTTATTGTTCAACCGGTGTTTAATGGTGTTCCTGGGCAAAAGTTTGAGTATGTCATTGTTCCTGTAACTAAAACTGAATAAGAACCCATCCCAATAACCCCACCTGCTTTGTTGTGGGGACCCCAGCGATTCGGTCTACATATATGAATATGCCTTCCTCATCGCTTTCCCCACGCCTCGCATCTGGGGTTATTAGGATAGGTTCTAATGTGTAATCCTTCATTGTGGTGATTGCGTAAGTATCTGTCTTAACACTGGTATGGCAAACCATGCGTTTTCCTCATATAATAGAAGAATGAAGTTTTCTACCACCACATCGTGGCGTTTCATATTTTTCCTGTTTACATTTTTCATTGTGGCACTTCCAGCGATGCATACACTGTATGCACAAGAGTCAACCATTCCGACTGGAACATTTTCACTTCAACCCGCAAAAGTTGAGCTGAGTATTTTGCCAGGAGAAAACAAAACAGAGATTATTCAAATTGCAAATGGCACTGCACTACCCCTTTCAGTCGTCGTCTCTTTTGAAGATATTGCTCCCAAGCCCCAGAAAACAGCAATCGAAGAACCGGTCACATTACTCGGTGGAATAAGTGGACAGCATCCTCTGCGTGAATTACTCGCAACCCCAAAGAAAACTCTTCAATTACTTCCCGGCGAAACGGCAGGCGTTCCCGTGACGGTATCTATCCCACGCCTCATGAGCCCAGGGGGGCATTATGGGTCGGTTGTTTTTACTTTCCAGCCGATATTTTCAAAAGAATCTGTTGGACCACAAAACATTTCCGTGGAAAGTCGTCTTGCTACGCTCTTTTTTGTTCGCGTTGCGGGGGAGGTTAAGGAAGAAGGGATGCTTGCTGAATTTGGGTTGTTCAATAAGGAGAAATATCTTCGTCAACCTGGTAAAGATAAGCCGTTGCGTTTTCAAATCGCTTACACAAATAGAGGAACAGTGCACCTGAACCCATACGGACGTCTAATCGTCAGTCCACTTATTGGAGACGAAGTGACGGTGGAGATCGATCCGTGGGTAGTTTTGCCAGATACCACTCGTATGCGTGAAATTAATATGCACGATGCACTTTATCCGGGGTATTATACCGCCACACTTCTGCAAAATCGTGGTTACGAAGATATTGTTGATGAGCGTAAGGTTGCGTTTGTTGTTTTGCCGAATGTTGCACAGGCCACTTTTATGTTGCTCGGGTTGCTCGGGTTTGCGTGGCTGGTGCGTCGCTCACTCCGACTTTCTCGAAATTTTATTTCATCCACTAAGCCATGAACAGGTTGAAGCACACAGCTGTTACATTTTTTGTTCTTACTGCTTTCCTGATTGTGGGGGCGCCTGTTTCGCTTGCATATGTTGCGTCAAGTACAAGTTACCGAATACAGGCAGATAGTATTAATATTGGGGGGGTAATTTCAACATCTACATCATATCGAGCACAAGACACCATTGGTGAGGAGGGTGTAGGAACGTCTTCTAGCGCAACTTACAATATCAAGGGTGGCTACCAACAGATGGATCAGGCGTATCTTGCGATTACTGTTTCAGGAAATGTCACGCTCACTCCTAGCATCCCAAGTGTTGGTGGTGGAACTGCGAATGGGATTGCTACGTGGACTGTTACCACCGATAACCCCGCAGGCTATACGGTAAACATACGCGCTTCCGGAACACCAGCACTATCGTCCGGTGCAAACAGTTTCCCCAATTATGTTCCCGCCGGCGCAGATCCTGACTTTACTTTCTCTACCCCCAGTGCATCGAGTAGGTTTGGTTTTTCCGCGGAAGGCACCGATATCGTGCAACGCTTTAAGGACAATGGTGCAACCTGCAACGTCGGCGCTCTCGATACTGCGAGCGCCTGCTGGGCACCACTTGTAACATCAGCGGATACTATTATTACCCGAAACACTCCAAACTATCCGACCGGCTCACTGCTCTCAGTGCGTTTCCGTGCCGTGAGTGGAGCCACAAACGTTCAACCAACAGGAAGTTATCTTGCTACGACAACTCTTACAGTGCTGGCAATCTAATTTTTCTATCTTGAAACAATTTTTTACCCCGACCATCATTATCCTGTCCGCGCTACTAGTAGGGCTGTGTGCCACAACACTTCCAGCATATGCCGTTGGGAATCAAATAACCATTGGTCTTTCGGTTATTTCAGATATTATTTCTCCGAGTGTGCCGGGTGGGCTATCCGCAACAGCTGTATCAAGTTCTCAGATTAATCTCGCTTGGACTGCGTCGACGGACAATATTGCAGTGGGGGGGTATGTTATACGTCGCAATACGGTGGCTATCTCTACAACAACCGCAACCTCCTATTCGGACACAGGACTCACACCTGCTACGGGCTATAGCTATACCGTTCAAGCATTCGATACATCAAATAATTATTCAAGCCAGTCAGCAATCGTGAGTGCGACCACAAGCGCAGCAAGTGGTGGCGGAGGAGGGGATACGTCACCACCTTCGGTCATCGCCTTTTCTCCGACAAATGGCGCAACGGGGATTGCTTCGACGACTACGCTCACGCTCACCTTCAATGAAGTAGTAAACAAAGTGAATGGAAATATTGTGATTAGGCGTTTTTCTGATACCGTTGCCATCGACACGATTGCAGTATCAGGACCACAAGTGAGTGTTCTTGGTTCTGTGGCGACGATTAATCTCACCAGTCCACTTTCCTCAAATACTCAATATTATGTTGAGGTACCAGCAGGGTCGTTTACTGATCAGTCGGGTAATGCATTTGTGGGAATTTCCGGAAGCGGAACTTGGTCTTTCAGTACGATAGACACACTTGCTCCCACAATTTCAGGTGTGACTGCAACGTCAACGTACACGACGGGTACAGTTGCTTTCACCACAAGCGAGAATGCACTTTCCACACTCTCTTGGGGGTTATCCACTGCGTACAGTATGGGGAACTCAAGTGAGGTGACATACACAACGACGCATACAATGGGCATCACTGGTCTCGCAACGAATACACTCTACTATTATCGAATCGTTTCAGCTGACGCGTCAGGGAATCAGAGCGCCCCATTTACGGGATCATTTACTACCCAGAATCCTCCACCACCTCCCGATACAACTCCACCAGCTAACCCATCGGGACTTACCGCCAATCCATCACTTTCGACAATAAGCCTAGCCTGGAATAATCCCACGGATGTAGACTTTCAGGCCGTACGACTCATGCGGAGATTGAGTGGATACCCATCGTCGCACACTGACGGTGTCCTCGTGTATGAAGGTGTCGCGGAGACTGCAATTGATACAGGACTTGCATCCAGCACTACATATTTTTATACGCTTTTTGCTCGCGATGTGGTGCTCAACTATTCATCGGGTGCCATTGTGTCCGCAACAACCAACACAGTGACACCTCCACCACCACCTCCTCCACCGGGCACCATGCCACCCCCTCCCCCCCCACCACCGGTGACCCCCACTACAGGCATTATTCCCCCCATTACCAGCACTTCATCTGGACCGTTTATTAACATCACCGCAACTGGTACGCCACACAGAATGATTCTTGACCTCACAATCAAGGATATACAGTTCACTGAAGTTTTTATTGGAGGTGAGCAGGTGCTCATAGAGAAGAACGGTGTAGTGCGTACCAACGGAGAGCGAAATGTGCGTGTCTCTATTGCAAGCAGTAAGTTTCCGGACATTTTGAAAACAATCGCAATCGATATTTCGAGCCCTGATAGTACTGCCCCACATGAGTCTTGGCTACTCCGCATCAATCACGAACGCAAGGCGTATGAGGCAGTACTTCCCAATTTTTTATTAAGTGGGAAACATCCATTTACCCTCAGTATTCTTGATCAAGAAAAAAGAGGGATAAAACGCATCAGCGGTGTTTTTGATGTTTATTTACCATTTAAGGCTCCTACTTTTGTTCCACCTGCGATTACCCAAGCCATAGAAGATGCTATCAGCTTTATTGAAGCTCCAGTGAAGGCAATTGTTCCTGTTGCTGCGCCAATTGGTGTTGCAGTCGGCGTGTCGCAAGCCGTCCTTTTGGCTACCAACGTCAGTTCTGTCTACGACCTTTATTTACTCTTACTCAAGTTGATAGGACTACTGACGGGTCTTTTCCGCAGAAAACGTAGTGAGCCGTGGGGAGTGGTGTATGATTCAGTAACCAAACGCCCTCTCGACCCGGCATATGTGGTTGCGCAGATACGTACTACCGCACAATCAAAAAGTGAGGCCATCACAGACCTTGATGGGCGCTATGGTTTTTTATTGCATCCAGGAGAATACAACATTGTTGCAAATAAAACTCATTATAAATTCCCATCAGACAAATTAAAGGGCCGTGCACGCGATGAGTTTTATGATAATTTGTACTTTGGTGATCCGTTTCAAGTGCGTGAAGGAGGTGCTGTAACATATAATATCCCACTTGATCCGGTAGAATTCGATTGGAACGAGTTTGCAAAAAATCAGGATCAAGTTTTTCAGGTGTACTCAAAAAACAAAAATATTCGATTGTGGATTTTTAATATTATTTTTTATTCTGGTTTCGCCTTTTCAGCGTTTTCATTTGTCATTAACCCATCCGTACTGAACGGATTCATTATCTTAGTTTATGTAGGAATTCTCGGATTTCAAATTTTCTGGAGAGCAACGCACAAAATTACTCGCGTGACAAACAAGACTACGGGCAGGGCAATACCCTTTGCGCTTATCCGAGTGTGGCTTCCTGGACTGAATGTCGTGGTGAAGAAGATTGTTGCAGACGAATCAGGAAAATTCTATTTTTTGGTTCCTCCAGGAACTTACTACATTACCATTGATGAAAAACTTCCAGATGGAAGTTATCATGAAGTGTTACATACAAAAGACATGGTACTTTCCAAGGGCGTGGTGAAGGAAGATTTCCTGGTATAAAAAACACCCGACTTCTGTCGGGCGCTTTGTGTACCTCTATGCCTTGTCGGATGTGGAGAAGTATCGGTCTTCGTTCATTGCGGGCTTGTTGGGAAATTTGCCCGGTATGGAAGCCATCGTGACTGGGGCTATCCCCCAAAATTTCACGGATTTTGGATCACCTCCGACTGGGATGAAACGGACTCGTCCGGCGGTTACGCCTGGGAAGTTTGTGTACATAATGATTAATCCTTCTGCTTGAGGGGATTCAGACTGAAATAATTGTAACATATGATAATGCATTTTGTCAAGCAGCGGAGCGACAAAAGTGAAAAAGCGAATTATACTGTTATGTATAGTAGAAATTAAGATAATTAACTTCATGTCCGAAAAAAAAACACGTGTAGCAATAAATGGTTTTGGGCGTATTGGTCGGGCATTTTTTAAACTTGCACGCACAGAACCTTCCATTGAGATAGTAGCGGTGAATGATTTGGGAGACCCAATGAACATGGCGTATCTACTGAAGTACGACAGCGCTTACGGACGTTCGGGATTCGAGGTCACTGTTGTTCCACCAGGCGGAGGCGAAGACCCCGGTTTTATGGTGGAGGGACACAAAATTATTCTTGTGCAGGAAAAGGATGCAACAAAACTTCCTTGGGCGAAATATGAAATCGACATTGTCGTTGAGTCGACGGGATTTTATACTGCGTTTGATAAGGCCAATGTCCACCTCACTGCTGGTGCAAAACGAGTTGTCATTACCGCCCCCGTAAAAGGTGGTGATGCACCCGGCGTGACGGGAGCCACGGTACTTATGGGCATCAACACTGAAAAACTCGCAACGTGTCAGATTTCATCGAATGCATCATGTACGACAAACGCTGTCTCATCGGTTATCGACATCCTCAACAACACCATTGGAATTGAGAAGGCCATCCTTTCTACAACGCACGCATACACCGGGAGTCAACGACTTGTGGATAGCCCCGCAGGTAAAGACATGCGGGAAGGGA
The DNA here is from genome assembly GCA_043720495.1 of Candidatus Lloydbacteria bacterium. Classification (GTDB taxonomy): domain Bacteria; phylum Patescibacteriota; class Minisyncoccia; order Phycocordibacterales; family UBA6899; genus MHLP01. The sequence continues at coordinate 13,680 of JAYSSO010000106.1, forward strand.
GGGCAGCCGCCATGAACATGGTGCCATCCTCAACCGGTGCCGCGATTGCCGTTACCGAAGCGGTACCGTCGCTTAAGGGAAAGTTTGATGGTATTTCAATTCGCGTACCCGTCATCACCGGCTCCATCGCAGATACGACGTTTATTGCAAAGAGAAATACGACAGTTGAAGAGGTCAATCAAATACTTCGTGATGCAGCAAAAGACCCTCGCTGGGAAGGTATTTTTACAGTGACTGATGAGCCACTTGTGTCATGTGATATCAAGGGTCAGCTCTATGGCGCGATTGCCGACCTTGGCATGACTCGTGTCGTCGACGGCAATTTGGTGAAGGTGCTTTCGTGGTATGACAATGAGATGGGGTATACCAACACCCTCGTCAAGCACGTCCTCGAAGTGGCGAAATTCGTGTAATTTGGGTGCCCTGCTTATTATGAAGATTTTTCGTGTGATAATTCCAGTTTCAGACATCGACAAAGCCGAAGTGTTTTATTCGACTCTTCTTGGATTTTCTGGTCGCAGAGTCTCAGCTGGTAGGCATTATTTTGATTGTGGAGGTGTGATTCTTGCGTGTTACGACCCACGAGCAGATGGAGATGATTTTGAAGCAAAACCAAATCCTGACCATGTATATATATCAACAACGGAGTTGGAGGGTGTTTCTAATCGCGCACAAAAACTTGTAGCGAATAATCTTTCCGAGATTGAAATTCAACCTTGGGGTGAGGGGTCTTTTTACCTCACCGATCCTTTCGGCAACCCCGTGTGTTTTGTTGATGAGCATACACTGTTTACTGGTAACGAATTCTGATAAAAAACTTTTTGATACAGAAAAAACACTTACTGCATTAAGTATAAGCTAACAGCATGTATTTACTATAAATTGACATATTGGTACTCTGTATGGTTCACTTTTTGAAGTTCTTTGAGTGGTGTGCTGGAGCGGAAAGTGCCCCATGTCCAAAAGGTTGCCTTTGGAGTTGAGACCTTTTCTGCTCCGGCACACGTCCAGTCCGTGACGTGGTGTTTTGCGGGCAAAAGGAGAAAACCTGATGGCTACCATCGGAACCTTGCCGGGCGAACGCCTGGCTGGTCTTTCTGCCGACTTGTTTCACAAGCTGCAGAAGGGCGTACGTACCCTCGATGAACTCGCACTGTTCAACCAGGGCAAGAACCCGTTTACCTTCGAACGCAATCAGCACGGACACATCGTGCTTACGATCACTGGACTCGACTTGTCTGGTGCGACTGAGATCGAGCGGCTCGAAGCGTCTGGGTATCGCATAAGTGACTGCGACAAGTTGTGCCTCCACTCCAAGATGGCAGACAGCTATGACCGCAATCATCGCCTGCTCGAAGGTCAAATCTACCAGATCGCACTCATGCCGGGCAAGGAAATTGTGCGCCACGCTGAACGTACGACGGAAAATCTCCGCAAGCGTGGCATGGAGCACTATGGCTATGGCGAGCCACTAGCAGGTAGTATTCCACGTGTCCGCGAGTCAGTCTCCGACAAGAAGATGGAGGAAATGGGGGCCTGGCATATCGTCGCGCTGCACGATCACATCCTGGCTCCTGCCGGCAACCCGCGCGTCCTCGGTGCGTACCGCAATCACAGAGGCTCTTGGCTCGGCGCGTATTGGGACGGTCCTGGCAATAAGTGGGATGACGCTTGTCTGTTCGCGTTTCCTGTGCCCGCAAGTTAGCACTTTGGACCTGGAACACTGTGTCCTTTTGACACTTTGAACTTTGCTCTCGTCCTGCGCGTTTCGCGCAGGACTTTTGGCTTAATGGTACTACAATTACCCTTGGTAGTAGGTGAATATGCAAGCGACCAAAAATCTCATCGAGTCTTCGAGTGCTGAGATTTTGAAGTACTCTTGTGGTACGACCACTGTTGCTCGCTACTGAATTCTACCCATTAGGTCTTGAGAACGTCAACAAAAGATCGTATCTTTCGAAATTTGCTCACTAAAGAAAAAAACCCTCGGCATGGCCGTGGGTTTGTTGCGTTCAGAATCTAATTTTTTCTTTCCTCCCTAGTTTTCGACTTTCAGGGCGCGTCCGTGGTGGTAGTGTCCGTCGAGACCGGGCTGGTCGGTCGACGTGCAGACATTACTACCGTCCATGTGTCTTACAATGTAGATGTTTCCCACGGTGAGTGGGAGTTGTGAGGACGTAACCCCCGTGGGTTTGGAAAGTAGTCGGACGCGGTCGCCTGGGTGAAGAGTGTCTTCAGGCACGGTGTGGCTCTATGTAGAGTTTCATGTTCGGGGTGACTTCGATTGAAGACAGGATTACTCCCCGTCGGTCTCGCTCCAAGAGCATGAAGCACACAGTGGCTGTGATGTCTTCTCCAACGTCACAGTTGGCAAGCTTTGCCAACAGTTCTCTTTTTGCGTTGTAGACACTGACTGTCTTGCCCTTGAGCACACAGTGCGCATCGTTACGCTGGATATTCCGTGTCGTCAGAAGCGCGGTAGCTCTGAGTTCAGCCCTGAGTCCACCCGCGCTGGGATGCCCTCCCTTCGCAAGAACACTCAGGACGTCTTGGTAATTTTTCTCCGCTTCTTGGTGGATCATGTATTGGCATTGAACGGCGATGTTCTGCACCATGTGCTGTCTCCTGGGTGGGTTGTGTTGAGCGGCTAAGCAAAATTATATACGAAATACAAAATTTGTCAATACAATACGGGTTGCTGAAATGCGTGATGTTCTATATAGTATTTCCATATCTGCCCTTCGTGGCATTTTATTTTAGTGGGGAGGAATACGTGCGGGGAACTTATTTATTATTTGTTATCTGTAATTTATGGAACGAGATTATCCTCTGGAAAAGGTTCGCAATTTCGGCATTATTGCACACATCGACGCAGGAAAGACGACGACATCGGAGCGCGTGCTTTTCTATACGGGGGTATCCCACAAAATTGGTGAAGTGCATGAAGGCGACACCGTTATGGATTGGATGGAACAAGAGCGCGAGCGAGGTATTACTATTACCTCTGCCGCAACAACCGCTTTTTGGAGTCCCACCTATATGCCAAAGGAGGATGTATCGAAAAAGTGCCGATTTAATCTTATCGACACACCAGGGCACATCGATTTCACCATTGAAGTGAAGCGCTCGCTTCGTGTGCTCGACGGAGCAGTGGTTGTATTTGATGGCGTGGCAGGAGTGGAGCCACAGTCAGAGACCAACTGGCGTTACGCCGATGAGGGAAAGGTTCCTCGCATTTGTTTCATCAACAAACTCGACCGCACGGGCGCATCGTTTGAAAAATCTTTTCAAAGCATCTTGGATCGCTTGACCAAGAGCGCAGTGCGCATGCAGATTCCTGTGGGCGAAGAAGACCAGTTCGCGGGTGTCATCGACCTCCTCACGATGAAGTACGTCACTTTTGAAGGTGACATGGGGAACGTGCTTGTTTTTCACGACATCCCGGAGGAATACAAAGCCGATGCGACAAAGTTTCACGGCATGATGATTGAGGCTATTGTTGAAAATGACGAAACACTCATGAATCAGTACCTTGAGGGCAAGGAGCTCGCAATTGCTGACTTAAAGCGTGTGCTCCGCAAGGCGACTATTGAAAACAAAATTGTCCCAGTGTTCACGGGCTCTGCGCTCAAAAATAAGGGAGTTCAGCTGGTACTTGATGCAGTCGTGGACTTTCTTCCGAGCCCACTCGATATTCCTCCAACGAAGGGTCATGACCCAAAGACGAATGAAGAGATTTTTCGCAACCCATCTGATGCCGAACCATTTTCTGCACTCGCTTTCAAGATTGCGACCGACCCGTATGTGGGCCAACTTGTATTTTTCCGTGTATATTCCGGTACGCTTGAGTCTGGCTCGTATGTGTACAATGCAACAAAAGGAAAGAAGGAGCGTATATCCCGCATCCTCCGTATGCATGCCAATGAGCGCGAGGAGGTGAAAAAAGTGTTTGCGGGTGAAATCGCGGCTGCGGTGGGCCTCAAGGACACCCTTACTTCCGACTCGCTCTGCTCAGAGGAGGAGCCAATCATTCTTGAGCGTATTGTTATCCCTGAGCCGGTGATCTCCATGCGCATCGAGCCGAAGACAAAGCAAGATCAAGAAAAAATGGGTATGGCACTTGGACGACTCTCTGCAGAGGACCCAACCTTCCGTGTTACCACCGATACCGAAACCGCTGAAACTATTATCTGGGGAATGGGTGAACTCCATCTTGAAATTATTGTAGACCGCATGAAGCGTGAGTTTAGTGTTGAGGCAAACACCGGAAAGCCTCAAGTTGCGTATCGCGAAACAATCCAAGGCACTGCTGAGGCAGAGTGCAAGTACATCAAGCAGTCCGGTGGTCGTGGTCAATATGGTCACGTAAAGATTAAGGTGAAGCCACTCGACCTCACCATAAAGGATGAAGATTTGCCAAAGAATACGAAGCGCTCACCAGGGTTTGAATTTATCAACTCCATCAAGGGAGGTATTATCCCTCAGGAGTTTATTTCGCCTATTGAGAAGGGTCTCAAGGAGGGAATGGAGCGCGGAGTTGTCGCAGGATACTCACTCGTCAATGTGTCTGTTGAGTTGTACGACGGTTCCTTCCACGATGTTGACTCTTCCGAAATTGCCTTTAAGATTGCCGGCTCTATGGCACTCCAGGATGCCGCAAAGAAGGCGCGACCCACACTACTTGAGCCGGTGATGTTGGTGGAAATTGTTTTCCCCGACAAGTTTATGGGTGATGTCACCGGTTCTGTGGCTTCACGCCGAGGACAAGTGAACTCCATGGATGACCGTGGAATGCTCAAGGTGGCAACCGCAATGATTCCGCTTGCCGAAATGTTTGGCTATGCCACGACACTGCGTTCCATGACCGAAGGTCGCGGTACGTTTACCATGACTCCAGCCGAGTATGTCGCCGTTCCTTCGAACGTTGCGGCAGCAGTTATCGAAGCACGAGGGAAGTAATATAATATCTGGTCGAAAAAAACAATGGCCGCCGTACGTGGCTCTTGTTTTTTGTATGAAGTCGATATACTTTGATTATATGCCACATGACCCATTCAACTTAGCTCCTGTTCCGGATATTGATACATCTGAACTTGATGTAGCAGGACTCACTTTTATTGATGGAGTCCCGAATACAATTATTGAACAAACAGGACAAGAAGCTAATTTGCCCACCAGTCCAGCTCGAGGAGTTTTCGAGCTGTCGAATAATGCCGTTGAGAAAGGAGTGCCACAGGGCACAGAAGACGGCAACAAAGTTGATCCCACTCTCGCCGATGAAGAAAATAGTGCTATCTTGAGCCAAGCCACGCTCATTAGTGATGAAATAAAAGCAACAATGAAACGCGTAGCCGATGATAATTCGGATGTGGAGGAATTAGGAATTAAAGAAAATTGGAAAGATAAAATAAACAAGACGCAAGTTCAACGGCAATTAGGTACGAGAGGAATTCGTATGGAAATGATTCAGGACTGTATTGATGTTGCAAAAGAGGAAAATTGGGAAAGACCACTCTGGAAACAAACCTTCGGATTTGGTGAAGTTACCCCAGAGGATGTGTATAATCGTCATGTGATTAGAAATGCCTGGGGTGATCGTCGTTCCGAAATGAAAGACGAGAGCGTTCTAGATGATTTGCAATCAATTTTCCATGGTCTTTCTCCGGAGAAAATAGAAATATTGAATGAATGGAGAAAATTAAAGATGAGTACTCTTGATGCATATCTAGATGACTTGATAGAAGCAAGCAAAAAGGCAAGAGAGAAGGGGGAGATTCCACCACCACCTGCTGAACTTAGTGAAGACCCCGAAGAGGCTAAATTAAGAAAACAATGTCAGAAGATATTATCTTCAAAAAATTGGGCTACTTTGATGCATATGGTCTCATGGGAGCATCGCATGAGGAATTAATGATAGGGTAATTATGTCTACGCCACACTGCGCTCGATGACGGAAGGTCGCGGAACATTCACCATGACCCCCGCCGAGTATGTTGCCGCCGCAGTGATCGAAGCACGAGGGAAGTAAAATTCGTGCGACCCAAGAAAAACTACCACAACAGTGGTGGTTTTTCTTTATTAGCTTACATGTTGCATACTTGTATAAAGTAAGATAAACTTAAAATATATGAATCAAAATAATAATCCATTTTCTCCTGGAGCTGGATCTCCACCACCTGAATTGGCTGGACGACAAGAAATACTCGCCCACGCAATGACTGCCCTAGAGCGCATAAAAAGGGGTCGTTCTGAAAAAAGCATGCTTCTGGTTGGACTCCGTGGTGTTGGAAAAACTGTACTTTTGCGTCGGATAGAGCGCATGGCGCAGGAGTCCGGCTATCGTGCCACCATGATAGAAGTTGATGAAAAGAAAGCATTGCCAGAATTATTGATACCCCCGCTTCGACAGTTACTTTACTCCCTAGTGGAAGAAGGTCGGGTTAGTGAAAAAGTGAAGCGTGGATTTCGCGTGCTACAAAGTTTTGTTGCAGGAATTCGACTTAAGGTAAAAGATCAGTCGGGGACAGAATTTGAGTTTGGATATGATAGAGAGAAGGGAACTGCAGACAGTGGTGCACTTGACGCAGACCTTGCCCAGCTGTTTCTTGCATTAGGTGAAGCAGCACTTGAGAGCAAAACAGCAATCGCAATAATTATTGATGAGATGCAATACTTGAGTGAGGAGGAATTGGGTGCACTGATTATGGCTGTTCATAAAACCTCGCAGCACTCACTCCCACTTGTGCTAATCGGCGCAGGGCTACCACAGCTTCGCGGAAAGGCAGGTAATGCAAAGTCTTACGCAGAAAGACTTTTTGATTATCCAGAGGTGGGGCAGCTTTCGCCCATTGATGCAAAAACTGCCCTCCAGGAACCCGTGCGCACCGAACAGGTTTTATTTACCGAAGCTGCGCTTGATGAGATAGTCAAAGTAACAGAGCGATACCCATATTTTCTTCAGGAGTGGGGATATCAATCCTGGAACATTGCAGAGCAATCTCCCATAACAATCGAAAATGTCATATTGGCAACATCAAAATCGATAGAACAACTTGATAAGAATTTTTTCCGCGTACGTTTTGACCGACTGACCCCAAAAGAAAAAGAGTATCTGCGAGCACTTGCAGAGCTTGGTGGTGAAGATACTCAGCGCTCAGGAGACATTGCGGATCAGTTGGGACTTGAGGTGCAAAGTGTTGCACCACTGAGAAACAACTTGATAAGAAAGGGTATGATTTATAGCCCTGCACATGGCGACACTGCGTTCACTGTGCCGTTGTTTGGCGATTTCATGAAGCGCATTATGCCAGACTGGGAAAAGGGGATTATTCAAAAAAAGAAAAAATAGTTTCCACACCCATTTTCGAAGAAGTAGTGAACCATCTTCTTATTTTCAATTCAAAGCGACCCGTTCGGGTCGTTTTTGCTTGACATGAATATGCGGGGGGGGGTAACATAGGTGCAAAGATTTTGAGATTTTTAGAAAATCGTCCATAATGAATACCTTATGAAAATTTATATCGCGACAGATCATGCGGGGTATGAGATGAAAGAGGCGATCGCTTCATATGTTGAAAAAGACCTGGGTTATACCGTGGCCGATATGGGCGCGCACCAGCTCGACCCAAATGATGACTACACCGATTTCATCCAGCTTGTGGCATCCGAAGTTTCACGCGATCCGGTGGGTTCCCGAGGAATAATACTTGGTGGTTCAGGGCAGGGGGAAGGAATGGTTGCAAATCGTTACCCAAATGTTCGGTGCACAGTTTTTTATGGCGGAAATCTCGATCTCATTAGGCTTTCGCGCGAGCACAATAACGCAAATGTTCTTTCGCTTGGTGCACGGTTTCTTTCGCTTGATGAGGCTAAGAAGGCGGTGAAGTTGTGGCTCGATACTGCCTATTCGGGAGACGAACGGCATGAACGACGTATTAAAAAACTGGAAAAAATCTGGCCCTATAGGTAGCGCTCGGGTTATTGCCCTGAGAACCACATGTCAGCCGCCCCTGCCGGCGACTGCATTCTCTCTCGGAGGAAAATCCCGCCTCAGAAGTCGGGAACCATGCTTTTCCTCCTGCGAGGCGGGTTCTCAGCGCGATAACCCTCGCTGAGAGAGAAAATCCTGCTACTTGCCAAGTCCCCAAAACAGACACTCTCCTCGCTTGGGGAGAATTTTCTTGACCGAGTCATGCGGGGGGGGTATGCTTTGGTGAACGTGGCAACATACTATAATGACGGCAATAAGACATACACGTCCGATCCGCATCGCCATGCGCTTGAGCAACAACTCATGCAGAAAGAGGGGGCTCAGGAATTGTTGCGCAAAAAACATGAGGAGATAAGTATGAAGGCGAAGCTCCATGCGCG
>JAYSSO010000107.1:0-7236 GCA_043720495.1 Candidatus Lloydbacteria bacterium
GAAGCGCTCCTCATAACTGAGGTGCTTCTTTTTGTTTCCCATTTTTTTCGCCATAGATACAGAATACCAATACCTTCGTATTTAAAGGTGGGGAGAAGCGCCCTCTTTGGAGAGACACATGGCTCGTGTTATTTTTTTGATTGACGTGACCATTCCTGGCACAGAAACGGCAATCCAGCGCTTTGTCTTCGAGGAAGTTCGACTGGAGTCAGGTCCCGATGTAAATGCGGAGATATTGCTGGCAGCCTCATATGAGGCACGTGGCGTCGCATGTGACTTGGTCCAGAAAGACAGCCTCGAAAGTATTCCGGCTCGTCAGTTCAGGGCCAGGGTCGTCCAATTCCAAATCCTGCCCTGACCGAGCGCAAGTCCCACAATCAGCAACCCCCCTTTACGACTCGGCAGGTCTCACGACCTGCCAGTTTCTTTTCCAAGGTGCCGTCACTCCGTTCAGGTTTTGCATTTTCTTATTGCCATTCTATTTGCATAGTATTAATTGTTCACAAGCTGGTGGTTTTTTCAATAACTTATTTCCATTCTATTACCTATCATTTGACCACCTCCCGCAGGGGGTTTTTGCACTCACTATTGCACTGCACATCCGCGCGCTTCCAGCGGCGCGCGGAACTATCCTCAACGAATGCCGATTGCAGAGCCAATCGGACCAAGCCATTCGCCTGCGGAGGCAGATGCAACAGTGGTGCAGGGTGTATGTTCCGAACTACAACGCCATGCGTTAGATAGCCGATAAACACCCTGTCCTACTTTTCGAGAGACCCCTCGCAAGCCCGGCGGGGCGAGAGAAAGGAAATTTTCAGCAGAAAATTATCCGTGTCTCTCGGAAAGTGAGGACAAAAACCCACTGGGGAAGACCAAAAATGGGCAACAAAAGCAGGGTAATGAACACAAAACGCAAATAACAGTTAGATTATTAAATCCCCCTTATTTTCCAAGAAATGCTATAATAGACGTACAAATGATACTCGGACTACTCGCAAAATCAGGCATGCAAATTACCATACCACCCATTTTCATCATGATAGTACTCGCACTCCTACTGGCAGTGTGGCTGGTATTTACGCTTATCATCCGTTACCACTGGAAAAATTACGGTACTGGTGGAGCATCGATTTTTAAAATGAATTTCTTTTACCTCACCGGATCCGCGATATTCATCATTGTTCTTCTACTGTTTGGTCTCCTTTATATAGCATCCAGCTTGGCCTAATCCATTATGATTGAAATAAGCGACTCAGAAAAAATAATTCGCATTGTACGCAAGCACTGGTTTGTGCTCCTCAGTGATCTCGTTGTGCTTTTGTTCTTTGTAGCAATTCCGACCATTATACTTTTTGTATACTACATTCTCCCTATTCCCTCTTTTGTTCAGTTTGCGGGACATCCGGGCTTTGGTGCTGCGTTCTTCTTTTTTGCATGGCTCTTTATTGTGTGGATGATTGGCTGGAATATGTGGACCGACTATTATCTTGATGTACTGATTATCACCAATACTCGCATTTTCGATATTGAACAAAAAGGACTGTTTAGACGCACGTCGTCGTCGTTTCGCATCGATAAAATTCAAAATGCCACTGTTGACCAAAAGGGCATTATCCAAACGATGCTCAATTTCGGAACTATTCAACTTGAAACCGCAGGTGAACGCGAGGATTTTATAGCACACTTCATTGCAAATCCGTACAGTATTAAAAAATTTATAAACCAGCTACAAGACCACGAGGAAGGGAGCTCCACACTTGTGCACTTTACCCCAACTGCACCTGTAGAAGAGAAGAAGCCGGCTGAAGGAGTGACTGAAGACGAAATACTCGCTAAGACAGGAGGTAAGGTCCTTTAATATAACATTATGCAACCAAAAAGCTTTCTCAAAAAACAACATCGCCCCCGACAAGAAGTAAAAAAAGAAAAAGTATTTCGTCGCTCAAAACTTGATGCCAAAGCGCATCATGCGGATCATCTCAAGCCAAAATTTCCTCCAAAACATATTGTTGAGGGCACCATCCGCGTCAATGCGAAAGGCGTCGGTTACGTGGAAATAGCTGGTATGAAAGATGATATCGAGATCGACGGCAATGACCTCAATTGCGCTCTTGATAAAGACCGTGTGCGGATTGTACTCCATGGGAAACCGTCAAATGGACGCCAGCGCGGAGAGGTGGTCGAGATACTCCTTCGGAATAAAACAAGATTCGTCGGCGTACTGCGTCGCGACGCCGGCAGTTATTTTCTTGAACCGGATGACTTCAAGATGTACCGACTTATCCTTATTCCCAAGCATCAGCTCCACGGCGCAAAAGAGGGAGACAAAGTATATGTCGAGATGGGCAAATGGACCGATGCCTCGCTAGGACCCATTGGCGAAGTGAAGAAAGTGCTCGGTGCCCCAAATGCACACAATGTTGAAATGGAGGCTATCGTTCTTGAGCGCGGGTTTTCAAGCACGTTTGACTACGACGTGACGCAGGCTGCCGAAAAAATTCCCCTCGCAATTCCCGAGGAGGAAATCACACGCCGTCTTGCATCTCCAATCGGGCGTGATTTCAGAAATACGCTGACGTTCACCATTGACCCCCACGATGCAAAGGATTTTGACGATGCCCTTTCTTGGAAAAAACTTTCGGACGGAACTTACGAAATCGGCGTGCATATTGCCGACGTGTCGCACTATGTCACACCGCAGTCGCGGATCGACAAAGAAGCCGTAGAGCGGGCAACAAGTATCTATCTTGTCGATCGCACCATACCCATGCTCCCTGAGCGACTATCAAACGGGATTTGCTCGCTGGTCCCAAACGAAGACCGACTCACTTTTTCGGCCGTATTTATCATGAACGAGCGCGGAGAGATTCTGAGTGAATGGTTTGGTAAAACAATTATACATTCACAAAGACGTTTTTCGTATGAAGAAGCCCAGGGAGTGCTTGATACGAAAAAGGGTGACTGCCTCGAGGCGCTACTTTCGCTTGACGCAATTGCAAAGAAGCTACGCAAGCGACGCATAGAGGACGGTGCAATCGCCTTTGAAGCACAAGAAGTGAAATTTGAGCTTGATGAAACAGGAAAACCACTTCGCGTCTATAAAAAAATCATCGGAGATACAAACAAGCTCATTGAGGAATTCATGTTGCTTGCAAACAAGCACGTTGCGTCAGTCATCGCAAAAAAAGACAAGCGCGCGGAGACTGCATTTGTCTATCGTGTACATGACGCACCAAACGAAGAGCGCATGCAGAACCTACGCGATTTTCTCCACGGCATCGGATATGATCTCGCACTCGACAAATTTGGTCAGGTCACCTCAAAGAACATCAACAAAATGCTTGAGGAGGTGCGTGGTAAGGCGGAAGAAGCGATGATCCAAATAGCAGCTATTCGCTCGATGGCAAAAGCGGTATACGCAACAAAAAATATCGGGCACTTCGGACTGGGCTTTGAATTTTATACGCACTTTACCTCCCCAATCCGTCGGTACCCCGACCTCATGGTGCACCGCCTTCTTGAAAGCTATCTGCTCGGTCGTCCGGTGCCAAAGAAAAAACTTGAAGAACAGGAACACCTCGCCCGCTACTGCTCCCAAATGGAAGTCGAGGCTGCTGATGCAGAGCGTGCATCAATTCGCTACAAGCAATGTGAGTATTTTGCCGAACGCATAGGATTTGAATTTGAGGGTACTATTTCCGGCGTGACCGAATGGGGTATTTATGTTGAAGATCCGGAAACAAAAGCGGAAGGAATGGTGCACGTCAAAGACATCCCGAACGACTTCTACTTTTTTGAGGAAAAGAATTATCGTCTCGTTGGTAAGCAAAAGGGTAAAAGCTATCGTCTTGGAGACAAGGTCCGTGTAAAGATTGCCACCGTTGACCTCAAAAAGAAACTCATCGGGATGAAGCTCGTCTAATTGCTATTTCAAAAATACCCGCCTAACGATGGTAGTGTGGCTACGTGCCTATTTTTTTCTTTTCTGCTATCGTGTGATGAGAATAGCTTTGTTCGAACATTTCGTTTATAAAGGATGCTGTATGCACGTGCCACCCGGACTCTACGCTAGCGACAACGGGAAGTACCACAACGTTATCGGTGTATCGCATAATACTGAAGACGAAAGCCGGCTCGTCATTTTTCAGGCGATCGCGAATGGAGCTAGCCTCTACTTTGTTCATATTCCACTTGTGGAGTTCCTCAACAATCCGTTGGACGGGAGTACCCCCACGATACCTGCGCCACGATTTACACTCGTCAAAAGATTCCGGAAAGCACTCGTACTCGGACACTCTCCAAATGCTGGCCTTTATCGTCACTTCAAGGGAAATACATATAACGTCATCGGTGTAGCCTCGACGTGCTTTGGGGCACACTGCATGATGGTGTACCAACCACTTGGCGGGCCACACCCTCTCAAACTTTCCCACCGACCGCTTGCGATGTTCCTCGAGGAGGTTGACCGGCCCGAGATACCGTACCAGGGTCCCCGCTTCCTATGCATACAAACTTATGTTGCCCCCCGCATAGAAACAAGAAGGTCACGGCTTGCTGCCACGGCACCTTGATTTCAATCCCCCTCGCACGTGTGGGGTTTTTTATTTTCTACTTTATACTTTTCAAACTAGATAGATCATGCACCTCTACTTTGCGATTTCGGCAGCTTCCTCAAAAGCGATAGAGAGTACTTTGGAGACGGCGTCGGTACCCATAGTTATGCCATAGAGGACACCCGCACGGGACATGGTTTCACGATTGTGGGTGATCACCATGAGTTGAGAAAGTTTCGCGAGATTCTCTATCATGTCTCCATACTTTCTTGAGTTGGCTTCATCGAGTGCGGCATCGGTTTCATCGAGAACCATAAAGGGTGGAGGGTTGACCTGTGAGATAGCGAACAGAAGGGCAATAGAAGTGAGTGCACGCTCTCCACCAGAGAGCATTTGGAGACCTTTGATTTTTTTGTGTGGAAGTGACACGGCTATATCTATTCCTTCTTCATCGGACTCATCCTCCTCATCTGGGACGATATCTCCTGGGACATCAGAAAGATCGAGGTCGGTATCGCGTTTTTTGCGCTTTTCAATCTTTACAATAAAAAGCTCTGCGACTCCACCTCCAAACATCAGGGTAAAGAAGTCACTAAACTGCTTGTTTATTTTTTTAACTCCACTCTTGAATTCGGTATCGAGTTTTTCGTTCAGTTCATCAATGAGTGCATACAGTGCTTGTTGTGTTTGCACAAGGTCGGCAATTTCTTTTTCAAGGTATGTGTCACGCTCTATTGTTTCTGTGTATTCTTTTTCAACATCTTCCCCTCCAGCGCCGATATCTTCCAAGCGAATTTTACCTCGCTCAATCTCGCGCCTACGTGTCTCCTGTGCGTCACGTGATTCTGCGCGGACCTCATCGACAGACAATACAACGGATGAGTAATCGAGCACCGCACGACCGAGGAGTACGCCCGCCTCAGCAAGCTCCTCTTCGAGACGACGAGACTCCCGGGCGAGATTCTCTTCCTCATTTCGCATGCGGTCGAGCACGCTTTCAATTTGCCCACGTCGCGACATCATCTCAAAAAGTGCACGCTCCGTATCGCGGGAGTGCTCTTTTTCTTCATCAATCTCAGCTTTCACTGCCTGGTACTCTGCCTCCATGGTTCGTGATTCTTCGAGCACTGCTACACGCGACGCCTCAACTTTGGCTTTCTCTTCTTTCAGGAGATGTATTTCGAGATAGTCAGCATCAGTAAGCGACTTTTGACCGGCCATTTCCTTGTGGTGCGCGATAAACGCACGCACTGCATCACGGACACGGGTAAGTGCGCTTCTCAGTGTCGGCAAATCTTCGGAGTGCTCGACATTGTCCCATTCTTGTCTAATGGTACTTTCTAGTCCCTCCACGTCCCCCAGGCGCACGGGGATGTCTTCTTGATGTGCAAGAGACTCCTGCTTTTTTTTCAGCAATTTCTCTTCATACTCAATCATTCCTTCAATGCGACCAATTGATCGAGAAAGTTCATCATGTCGAGCTCGCACACTACGTAATTTTGAGTCGACATCAAGGAGGCGGTGGCTTTTTTCATCGCCGGCGCTCTCTTTGGCAAGCTCCTCACGAGCATGAGCAATTTTAATATTTAAATCAGCGAGCTCACCTGCGGGTGCATGCTTACGTCCCACAATATCACTCGTTTTGTATTCACAGTAAATCTCTTCGCGCTTTAAGTATTCGCGATAGAGGCCGACGAGTCGCTCGCGGAGTTCCTTGCCTTCATTTATTTTCTCTACTTGTTTTTTGAGGAAGCGTAAATGTGGAGCTATTTCCCGACGGACCGCTTCCGCCTCTTTCATGTTGTCTTCTGTCTTCCCTAGACGACGTTCGCTTTCTGCACGTTTGTATTGGTAGATCTTGAGTCCGAGTGCATCTTCGAGCATTTCACGACGTTCTTTTGGGTTTGCGGAGAGGATCCTGTCAGCCTCACCCTGAGAAATCATGTGGTGGCCCGATGAGCCGATGTGTACGGCAGCAAGCAATTCAAACACATCCTTGAGGCGCACTTGTGAGCCATTTATAAAATATTGATTTGTGCCATCTCTGTACACTTCGCGCCCAATTGCGACCTCGTCGAAATCAAGAGCGAATTCACGTTTGGAGTTATCAAAAACAATAGTGACATTTGCGCGATTTGCGCGACCGGATGACTGTGAGCCATTGAAAATGAGGTCCTCACCGCGCTTTCCGCGCATAGACTTCATTGACTGCTCACCCAAGACAAAGCGAATTCCTTCTGCGACGTTGGATTTGCCGGATCCATTTGGTCCGACCACTGATGTAATCTGTGAGTTAAACTCCAAAACCGCCTTTTTTCCAAAGGATTTAAATCCAAAAAGCTCCAACCGTTTTAATCTCACAAGGTTTATTTTAGCATGGTATTTTGGAATACAGCTCAAAAACTGGGGAGAACAGCGGAATAGGAAAAACCGCCTTCCCAGGCGGCTTTTGGTGATAGCCATCATCAGGCTTTTTGAACGGATTTCACTCCACAATGCACAGGCCCGATGCTTGTGGTCCCCGCTGATCTTCACAAACTCATATTGGCAAACTCCTATTTTGGTTGACACAAGGCAACTTGGAACCCTTCTCCCCACCTTTAAATACGAAGGTATTGGTATTCTGTATCTATGGCGAAAAAAATGGGAAACAAAAAGAAGCACCTCAGTTATGAGGAGCGCT